>CAMATV010000167.1 GCA_945861235.1 Opitutus sp. GAS368 | reverse complement strand
AGAGCGGGGTCGCGGGCGAGGTGAGCGGGATTCTTAGCGTCGAGGCCTTCGAGGGAAAGGTTGCCCTTTTTCGTCGTGGAGTCGTGGCAGTCGACGCAGTAGGCGCTGAGGAGTGACGAGGCGGAATCAACCTGAGTGGCGGGCTGGGGTGTCTTTTTGGCGGGCGCGGCTGCACCCAAGAGGGCGGAGGAGCAAACGAGTCCGCAGAGGGAGGTCGCCGCGATCAGCACGGGTGCGAGCGGGCGGAGGCGGGACGATGGGGGAAAGGGCTGGGGCATGAGGTGAGCGATGGGGGCGGTCGATCGGGTTGGTGGTAGCGAGACGCCGGAGAGAGTAAACGAGACCGAGTCGGGCGGGAGAGCAAACGTCAAGGTGGGTTTCTGGGGAAGTGAGCAGGCGCGGGTCGACTAGGCTGGGGTGGTCGGCGGGCGGGGAGCGGTTTCCGGCCAGACCGACCGCACCGCCCACGCGACGCCGAGGGTGACGAGGGTGCCGATGAGGGTGAACCAAGGCCAGAAGACTTCGCCGCCGAAGGTGGCTAGCCACCACGGCTTGAGGGCGGTGACCTTGGCGGGCCAATAGATGAGGTTCATCACGATGAGGGAGGCGATCATGCCAGCCATCGTGGCGCGGGCGCCGAGGCGTTTCCAGAAGAGGGCGATGATGAGTGAACCGAGGAGCGCACCGGCGGTGAGGCCGCGGAGGGAGAAGGCGGCGTTGAGGACAAACTCAACTTCACGGGTAAGCCACGCGGTGCCCACGAGGACGGCGGCCCAGAAAACGGTCGAGATTTTACTGAACCTGAGGAAGTAGTGCTCGTCGCGACCTTTCACGATTTGCCTGATGAAATCCATGGTGGAGACGGAGGCGAGGGACGTGATCGCCGAGCTGATTGAAGACATGGCGGCGGAGAGGATCGCGACGATGAGGAAGCCCTTCAGGATGTGGGGCACCTCGGTCATCATGAAGATCGGGAAAATGAAATCGTTGGAGGGGCTGCCGGGGCGGGCCTCGGGGAGCGGGATTTGAAACGGATGATGAGTGCCGACGTAAAAGACCCAGAGCAGGACCCCCACGAGGAGAAACGTCAGCATGAGCGGGAAGATGAGGACGGCGCTGAGGACGAGGGCCTTGCGGCCGTCGGCGACGTCGCGGCAGGCGAGGACGCGTTGCACGATGAGTTGTTCGGCCCCATGGGTGGAGAGCACCATCACGGTGCCGCCGATGATGCCCATCCAGATATTGACCGGGGCGGAGAAGGTGAAGGTGGTGTTGAGCCAAGCGAGTTTCCCGGCGTCGCCGGCGATTTTCAGCGCGGAAGACCAACCGCCATCGATGAGGGTCGGGATATAAAAGAGTGCGAAGACGCCGCCGAGCAGGAAGAGGCCGAACTGCACGGCGTCGGTCCAGATGACGGCTTTGACGCCGCCGATGTAGGTATAGAGGAGCGAGAGGCCGACGAAGAGAAGAATGGCGCCGAGGATGGGATCGACGAGACCACCGAGGCTGCAGACGGATTCGCCGAGGAGAAGGCGGATGGGAATGCAGGCGACGTAGACGCGGACGCCGGCGGCCATGGTTTCGAGGAAGAGGAAAAACGCCGCGGCGAGACGGCGAGGGGCGACGCCGAGATTTTGTTCGAGGAGCTGATAAGGAGAATAGATTTCACCCTTCAGGTAATGTGGGACCATGACGACGGCCAAGATCACGCGAGCGATCACGTAGCCGACGATCATCTGGATGAACATGATGTTACCGCCCGCCGCGAACGCGTAGGCGGGGACACCGATGATGGTGAGTGCGCTGGTTTCGGCTGCGACGATGGAGACGCCGATGCCCCACCACGGGATGTTGCGGCTGCCGAGGAAGTAGTCGCGGGTGTTGCGCTGGTCTTTGCCGAACCAAATGCCGAGGCCAATAATACCGCCGAGGTAGACGATGATGACGAGCCAGTCGGCGAAATTGAAGTAGCTGTTCATGCGAGGGTGCGGGAGAGGGGGTGATGGGGAGGGGGAGGGAGGGAGAGAGGAATGACGAATGACGAATGACGAATGAGGAATGACGAATGACTAATGACTAAGGGCCAGGAGTGCGGGGAGTGGGATTATCACGGGAAGGAGTTGGCGGGGTGGCGAGGAGATTTCGGTGGGAGGAGCGCAGGGTTAGGGGGCGAAGGAACTTTCAATCGGGTGTCGACGCGTTTTCGGGAGCGTGTAAGGTGACTCTCAACATCATGACAATTGAGACTTTGCCCGCGGATCAGAAGCTCGCGTTGAAAAACGGCGGGGAGCTGGAGCTGTTTTGGATCGGAGTCGGCAGTGCGGCCTCGAAGAAGAACGCACAGAGTAATTTTCTCATTATTAAGGGCGATGCTCATTTGCTGGTCGACTTGGGGGCGTTAGGCCCGCTCGCGCTGCTCCAGACGGCGCGTTTGGCGCCAATGGATATGGGGAATATTCTGCCCACGCACTCGCACGCCGACCACATTGGCGGCATGGAGGAAATGTTCCTCGCGTGGCGTTATGGCAGCGTGAAGAAAGGTGGGCCCAAGCCGAAATGTATTATCAACGAGCAGTACGAAAAAATCCTTTGGGACCGTTCGTTGCGGGGCGGATTGGGGTGGAATGAACGGGCCGAGCGGGGGCAGCTCCTGGCGTTTACCGACTACTGCGACGTGGTGCGACCGACTTTGAAAATGCAGCAACCACGGGAAATTTGGACGATTGATTTCGAGGGTATCCGGCTGGAGATGTTTCGCACGAAACACGTGCCGGAAACGGCGATCGACTGGCAGTCGAGTGTGCTTTCCTTTGGTCTGATGATCGACGGGCGGGTCTTGGTCTCGGGTGATACGCGGTTCGACCGGGATCTGCTCGACCTCTACGCGGACCGGGCGGAAGTGATTTTTCACGATGTGCAGTTTTTCTCGGGAGCGGTGCACGCGCCGCTGGCCGACTTGAAGGCACTCCCGGTGAAGTGGAAGGAGAAGATGCATCTCTACCATTACACGGACAACTATGAGACGCAGGACATCGCGGGGTTTGCCGGTTGGACGCAACGCGGAGTGCGTTATATTTTTTGAGTGAGGGTGGGGCGGCGAGCTCAAGCTCGCGTGGCCTGCGCTGGCTCAGCGGTGGACGCAAAAAAGGCGGCCGAAGGGGCCGCCCGGTGAAAAGAAAAAACGGGGACGAAGGGATTAGTTCGTAATGTCGAACGTGGTGCTCGAATCGCGAACGGGAATGTAGAGCTTGTACCAGTCTTTTTGGGCGGGACTGTCGGTGTAGGCTTTGAGGGCGGCCTCATCGGCGAATTCCATCACGATGGCGTGGGTCTTGCCGCCCTGCACTTTAATGGCGCGGGTCCAGACGCGGGTGATGCCCTTGTAGGCCGCCGGGAGGGCTTTGACGCCGTCGAGAGCGGCCTTGATCTGCTCGGGCTTGGCGTCGGCCTTGAAGGAGACGGTGACCACGTGGATCACGGATTTTGGGGCGGTGTCGGCGGCGGTGAGGGGCGCGGCGGCGAACGCGAGCAGGCCGGCGGTAGCGAGGGAGAGGACGAATTTTTTCATAGGGTGACGGGAGGGAGGATTGTGCCGGAGGTCCGGCGGTTCAAAGCGGAGTAAAAGCACGTTGTCCGAAATGTCCAATGGTTCGGACGGGAGAATCGATTGCACCGGAGGAAAGGGTTGGTCACGGTCGCACCCAATCTTTTCCTGGTATGACCCCAACCTCTCCATGGTTTCGCAGCTTCAGCGTGATAGTCCTGGTAGCGCTCGGTGTCGCGCGAAGTGAAGCGCAGCCGAAACCGGCGGCGCCGGTGCCGGCGGTGCAGACGGTGGGAGAACTCCGGGCGCGGCTGGAGGCGCATGTCACGGAAGCGCGATTTAGCGGCGGGCTTTGGGGTGTAAAGATTGTTTCGCTCGATTCGGGGCGGACGCTGTTTGAACACCACGCCGACCGGCTGATGAGCCCGGCGTCGAACACGAAACTCTATACGGGAGCGCTCGCGCTAGACGTGCTCGGCGGGGGCTATCGCATCGTGACGCCCATTTTTGCGGCGACGAAACCAGATCGAGCGGGCGTGGTGCAGGGCGATGTGATCGTGAGTGGTCGTGGCGATCCGAGTTGGAAAACGCGCGGTGCGGCTGGGGCCGCGGGCAAGGATTTCTGGAGTACGTTTGAGCCATTCGTGGCGGTGCTGGAAAAGGCGGGGGTGCGGCGGGTGACGGGCGACATTGTGGCGGACGCGACCTGGTGGCGCGGGGTGCCGCATGGCGCGGGTTGGACGGCGAATGATTTGAATGACTCCTACGGCGCGGAGATTTCCGCGATTTCGCTGGAGGACAATTATGCGGAGTTGCGACTGAGCCCCGGCGCGCAAGCGGGCGATAGCTGTTCGTTTACGCTCCTGCAGCCGCAGACCGGACTGGTGATCGACAACCGGGTGACGACGGTGGCCAAGGGTGGCAAACGCGCGATCGAGGCCACGCGTGTCATGGGTGAAAACGTGGTGCACGTTTTCGGCGAGCTGCCGGCGGGCGAACAGGACGAGGTGGTGAATTTGCCGGTGCCGCGGCCGGCGAACTGGTTTGCAGCGGCTTTGCGGGCAGCGTTGGTGAAGCGCGGCATCGTCGTCGAAGGCGGCGCGCGGAGTGTGCGTTGGCCAGAGGCGTCGCCGGTGGGTGCGAAGAATTTCAAGTTGGGCGAGCTGGCGTCGCCGCCGCTGCGGGAGTTGGTCGCGGCGTTTATGAAACCGTCGCAAAATTTGGAGACGGATCTGATTTTTGCGCAGGTAGGTGAAGTGCGGCGGTCGGCGGATGCACCGGCGCGGCGCACGACGGAGGAGAGCGGTGTGCTGGTGCTCGGCGAGTTCTTGAAAGCGCACGGGTTGCCGGTGAGCGAGGTGCGCTTCGAGGAAGGCTCGGGGCTTTCGCGCAACAATCTGACGACGGCGAACGCGACGGTGGCGTTGTTGAAATTGATGGCCACGCACCGGGAGGCGAAAGCCTTCGGGGATTCGCTGCCGATTGCGGGCGTGGACGGCACGCTGCGGCGGCGGTTGAAGGGCACGGCGGCGGAAGGGAACGTGCGGGCGAAGACGGGTACGCTGCGTTACGCGAATTCATTTTCTGGTTACGTGACGACGGCGGCGGGTGAGCGGTTGGCGTTCAGTCTCATGTTGAATCGGGTGACGGTGCAGGCTGGGCGCAGTGTGTCGGCCGAGTTGGACGAAGTCGCGGTGTGGCTGGCGGGGCTCGCGGGACGGAGCGAAGTTGCCGGGAGGTAGTGGGCCGGTGGTGGATGCCGGCAGGGCCAGCGGGCGGGCAACCTGTCTTTTTTTGGGCGCAAAAAAGCCGCGCGGTGAGGCGCGGCGTGGGTGAAGAGGGAGGGTGGAGACGGCTTAGTCGCGGCCGCGCAGATTCGTGAGGAGGCGGAGGATCGAGATGTAGAGCCAGATCAGACCGACCAAGAGGCTGAAGGCGAAGTGCCAGCCTTGTTTGGCATCGGCGCCCTGTTCAATGGATTCTTCGATGGCGGCAAAATCGATCACGAAGCAGAGGGAGGCGACGACGACGATCGCGGCGCTGATGCCGATGGCCATCCCGGAAGAACCGCGGATCAGGCCGAGTTCGGTGCCGAAGAGGCCGGCGACGAGATCGACGAGGTAGAGTGCCATAATACCGAGCATCGCAGCGGTGATGACCTTCACGAAGACCGGCGTCGCGCGCAGGACTTTCATGGAGTAGAGCCACAGGACGATCGAGAAACAGGCTCCGGTGCCAGTGACGGCTTGGAAGGCGATCCCCGGGAATTTCTGGTTGGCGAAATAGCTGATGGTGCCGAGCGCGAGGCCTTGGGCGACCGCGTAACTTCCGATGAGCAGCGGGTTGGTGGCGCGCGTGAAGATGATGACGAGCGCGAGCACGAGGCCGACGATGGTGCCGACGAGGCCGGCGCCGACGGGCAACTCGCCACTCTCGAGGCCGCGCCACGTGAGCGCGAACGTGATGCCGGTCGCGAGGAGGAGCGCGCCCGTGCGATGGATCACGCCGTTAAACGTGAGAGTGTCGCCCGTGATGCTCTCATTAGACAGGCGCCGGATGGTGGGATTGGCTTCGAACATAATAAGTGAGGGTTAAGTGTGATTGATAGGGAAGGGGTCGTTGGGCGCGCGTCAAGGCGGCAGGCGAGAAGTCGCAAGCGAGCAGCCGGGCGACCGGGCTCGGTGGCAGGTGCGGCGTGGCGGCCGGGGCGATTGACATTCGCAGCGGTGCGGACTTCGTCGCGCGGACACCACCCGCTATGTCCCTTTGCGACCTGACCATAGGCTTCGATGCCGACGACACGCTCTGGCACAATGAAGTTTATTTCGAGCGCGTGCATGAGCGTTACCGGGAGTTGCTGGTGCACTATCACGATGCGGCGACGGTGAATCGCACGCTCTTCGCGACGGAGCTGCGCAACCTGCCGCTTTACGGCTACGGGGCGAAGGGTTTCACGCTTTCGGCGATCGAGACGGCGGTGGAGTTAACGCAGGGGAAAATCAGCGCCGAGGAAATCCGACAGCTGATTGTGCGGGGGCAGGAGATGTTGGCGCAGCCGGTGGAATTGCTGGACGGCGTGGCGGAGACGCTGGCGGAACTCGCGGGGGCGTATCGTTTGCTCGTGATTACGAAAGGCGATTTGCACCATCAGGAGCGCAAGCTGGCGCGCTCCGGCATCGCGGCGTATTTCCGGCACGTCGAGATTGTGTCGGAGAAGGACGAAGGCACGTATGCGGCGATCTGGCGTCGGCGGGGGATTGAGGCACGCCGGTTTTTGATGGTCGGCAACTCGCTGAAGTCAGATATTGTGCCGGTGTTGGCGTTGGGCGGGGCGGGGGTGCATGTGCCGTATCACCTGACGTGGGCGGCGGAGCAGGTCGAAAAAGGTCCGGAGGCCGGTGCGGATTTTTTTCAGATTGAGATACTGCGGGAGTTGCCGGCGGTGGTGCGTACGTGGGCGGCGGGGCGGACATCCTAACCGCCGTGCCGGAGTGAGCGCGGCCGGAAAAAATCGCCTGCCAGCAGGCCTTACTTGGCGAAGGCGTCGACGATGACCTTGGCGACGGTGTGGATGATCGTGCGCTCGTTGGCGTGATCGGTCGTGAAAACGACGAGGAGGAATTTGGGGCCGTGGGGGAGCTCGATGTAGGCGGCGTCGTGGCGGGTCTGGCTCGTCCAGCCGGCTTTCGACCAGAGCTTCGCGCCGGTGGGGAGGATGGGGCCGGTGAATTTGGCTT
>CAMATV010000166.1 GCA_945861235.1 Opitutus sp. GAS368 | reverse complement strand
GCTGCATGGCATCGATTTCCCCCGCGTCTTCCGGACCATCGCGGTCTTCACGCCCCGATTCTGGTGGTAAAAAAAAGAGTGGTAACGTTCAGGCGGCGCAAGCCCTCGCCAAACAGAAGAGGCTCGAGAAAAAATCCAAGACCTACCGGCTCCCCATGGGCGAGCTGGCGCTCTTTACGCAGCAAATTGCGTCGCTCTTGATGGCCGGTCTGCCGCTCGTCCAGTGTCTCGAGGCGTTGCAGGATCAGACCGAGGATCCGGTTTTCCGCATCGTCATCCGCGACGTGCGGGCGGAAATTTCCCAAGGCAATTCGTTTTCGACGGCGGTAAAGCGGTTTCCTCATTCCTTCAACACGCTCTTCACTTCAATGGTCGAGGCCGGTGAAGCGAGCGGTGGTCTCGCCGAAATTTTGATGAAGGTCGCGGGCTATTTCGAGTCGACGGTGAAACTGAACAAGAAGGTGAAGTCGGCGATGACCTATCCGATCGCGGTCATCTGCCTGTCGTTCGCGCTCGTCAACGTGCTGCTGATCTTCGTCATTCCGGTGTTCGCGGCCATGTTCAAGGACTTTGGCGCCAAGCTGCCGGCGCCGACGCAGTTCCTCATCGATCTCTCTGATTTCATGATAGCGTATTGGTGGGCGGTCGGCCTGGCTGGCTATGGTGGCTACTGGGGGCTGAACAAGTTTGTCGCGACCCCCAACGGGCGGCGCACCAAGGACAACTTTCTGGTGAAGGCGCCGATCTTTGGGAATCTCGTCCACAAGATCGCGCTGTCCCGTTTCTGCCGCACGTATGCGACGTTGATCCGTTCGGGTGTGCCGATCTTGCGCACCCTCGAAATCGTGTCGTCGGCGAGCGGCAAATGTCAGATCGAGGACGCTTGCACACAGATCGCCAAGCACGTCAGCCAAGGCGGGCAAGTGTCCGAAGTCCTCGCGGCCAATGAATTTTTTCCGCCGATGATGAAACACATGGTGAAGGCCGGTGAATCGACTGGTAACGTCGACGGCATGATGAACAAGATCGCCGACTTCTACGACGTGGAGTGCGACGCCACGGTCGGCGCGCTCACCTCGCTGATCGAGCCGTTGCTGATCGTGTTTCTCGGGGTGATCGTCGGCGGCATTGTCATGGCGATGTTCCTGCCGATCTTCCAACTGGGCGCCGTCGCTGGCGGGGTGTAACCGAGGGAGCGCCCGCCGAATTGACAGCGCGCGCCGCGTTCCCCGGCACGTCGCCGTCTTTTCCGTCTCTCCTCAGGCCCCCGTGCTCAGCGTTGACGACCTCGTTTGCGACCGACGGCGAAAACGGCTGGGTGCGTTACCAAGCAACCACGTTCGATCCCGCAGGGCAGCTGCGCAGGGCAGCTTTCCCGCTTGCCGCGCGTTTCGGCGCTCTCAACCCTCGGACAAAACTACGCTCATGCCCAAACGCACTGACCTGAAGTCCATCCTCATCATCGGCGCCGGTCCGATCGTCATCGGCCAAGCGTGCGAGTTCGACTATTCCGGCACCCAAGCTTGCAAGGCGCTCAAGGAAGAGGGCTACCGCGTCATTCTGATCAACTCCAATCCGGCCACGATCATGACCGATCCGGAGTTCGCCGATGCGACCTACATCGAACCGCTCACGCTGGAGGTTGTCGAAAAAATAATCGCCGCCGAGCGTCCGTCCGCCCTGCTGCCGACGCTCGGAGGCCAGACCGCGCTCAATCTCTCGATGGAGCTGCACAAGGCCGGCATTTTGGAGAAATACGGCGTCGAGATGATCGGCGCGAAACCCGAGGCGATCACCAAGGGTGAGGACCGCGAGATTTTCAAACAGTGCATGATCAAGATCGGTCTCGATGTCGCCAAATCGCGCACGGTGAAATCGATGCCCGAAGCGCGGGAGGCCGCCGAATTTCTCGGGGCCTTCCCGCTGATCATTCGCCCCTCGTTTACACTCGGTGGCTCGGGCGGTGGGATCGCTTACAACAAGGAAGAATTCGAACTTATCTGCGCCAACGGTCTCGACCTCTCGCCCGTCCACGAGGTGCTCGTCGAAGAATGTCTCCTCGGTTGGAAGGAATACGAGATGGAGGTCATGCGCGACCACAAGGATCAGTGTGTGGTCATCTGCTCGATCGAAAATTTTGACCCGATGGGCGTGCACACCGGTGACTCCATCACGGTGGCCCCGGCGATGACCCTCTCCGACAAGGAATTTCAGACGATGCGCGATGCGTCGTTCGCCGTCATTCGCGAGATCGGCGTCGAGACTGGCGGCTCCAACATCCAGTTCTCCATCGATCCCGACACCGGCCGCCAAGTCGTGATCGAGATGAACCCGCGCGTGTCCCGCTCCTCGGCGCTCGCGTCGAAGGCGACCGGATTCCCCATCGCGAAAATCGCCGCCAAGCTCGCCGTCGGCTACACGCTCGACGAGCTCCGCAACGACATCACGCGCCTCACGCCGGCGAGCTTCGAGCCCACTATCGACTACGTCGTGACGAAGATCCCGCGCTTTACGTTCGAGAAATTCCCCGATGCCGACGCGACGCTGACCTCCGCGATGAAGTCCGTCGGCGAGGCGATGGCGATCGGCCGCACCTTCAAGGAATCCATGCAGAAGTGCCTGCGTTCGCTCGAGACCGGTGCGCGCGGCTTTGGTGGCGGCGGCAAGCACGGCCACGACGAGCCCGTCGAGGAAAAGATTATTAACGCCAAGCTCGGCCGGCCCAACGCCGAGCGCGTTTACTTCATCCGCCACGCGTTCAAGGCCGGCTACTCGGTGGACCGCGTTTTCGAGATTACGAAGATTGACCGCTGGTTCCTGACGCAGCTGCACCAGATTTTCGAAATGGAGCAGGCGCTGGCGGCAGCGGCGGCCGCGACGAGCGCGTCGCGCACCCAATTGCCGATCGACACGGATTTGCTGCGCCGCGCGAAACAGTTTGGTTTCTCCGACGCGCAACTCGCGCACATCCTCAAGAGCGACCTCGCGACCGTGCGGGCCGACCGAAAAAATCGGGGCGTCAACACGACCTATCGTCTCGTGGATACGTGCGCGGCGGAGTTCGAGGCCTTCACGCCTTACTACTACTCCAGCTACGGCGACGAAAACGAAGTCATGGCGCCGAGCGGCAAAAAGAAAATCATGATTCTCGGCGGCGGCCCGAACCGTATCGGCCAAGGCATCGAGTTCGACTACTGCTGCGTGCACGCGAGCTTCGCCCTCCGTGAAATGGGCTACGAGAGCGTGATGGTGAACTCGAATCCCGAGACCGTTTCGACCGACTACGACACCAGCGACCGCCTCTACTTCGAGCCGCTGACGCTTGAGGATGTGTTGGAAATTTATCAGCAGGAAAAGTGCGACGGGGTGATCGTGCAGTTTGGCGGCCAGACGCCGCTGAACCTCGCGACTGCGCTGAAGAAAAATGGCGTCAACGTGATCGGCACGTCGCCCGAGAGCATCGAGCTTGCCGAGGACCGGAAGCAGTTCTCGGCCATCCTCGACAAGACTGGGTTGAAATCGCCCGCGAACCGCACGGCGATGAACGAGACCGATGCGCTCAAGGCCGCGCACGAGATCGGTTTCCCGGTGCTGCTCCGGCCGTCCTTCGTGCTCGGGGGCCGCGGCATGTTCATCGTTTACAGCGAAGACGAATTTAAGTCCGTCGTGCGCCAAGCGTTCGACGTGATGCCTGACAAGCCGGTGCTGATCGACAAATTCCTCGAGGATGCGATCGAGCTCGACGTCGACTGCATTTGTGACGGCGAGCTGTCCGTCATCGGTGGGATGCTGGAGCACATCGAGTTTGCCGGCGTGCACTCCGGTGACGCCGCGATGGTGATGCCACCGCACACGTTGCCCGCGACGATGTTGGACACCGTGCGCAAGGCCACCCACGAACTCGCGCGCGAGCTCAAAGTGATCGGCCTGATGAACGTGCAGTTCGCGATCAAGGACCACGATCTCTACGTGCTGGAAGTGAACCCCCGCGCGTCGCGCACCGTGCCGTTTGTGGCCAAGGCCATCGGCGTGCCGCTCGCGAAACTCGCGGCGAAAGTCATGACCGGTTCGAAACTCAGAGATCTCGGTTTCACGAAAGAGCAGACGCCCAAGCATTGGTGCGTGAAAGAAGCCGTGTTTCCCTTTGTGCGCTTTCCCGGTTCCACGATCGCACTCGGACCCGAGATGCGCTCGACCGGCGAAGTCATGGGCATCGACGACGATCTCGGCGTGGCGTTTGCGAAGGCGCAGGCCGCTGCGAAGCCGGGCCTGCCGGTGAAGGGTAACGTGTTCCTCTCCGTGAAGGACGCCGACAAGGTGCGCGCGGTGGAAATCGCGCGCCAGCTGGAGGGCTATGGCTTTGCGATCTACTCGACCAGCGGCACGGCCGATACGCTCGCGGCCGCCGGCGTGAAGGTGAAGAAGCTCGCGAAGATTCAGGAAGGTCGGCCGAACGTGATCGACCTGATCAAGAATGGCCAAATCCAGATGGTGATCAACACGCCGGCTGGGATGATCCCGCGCCGCGACGAAAACGCGATCCGCTCGGCGGCCTACGCCCACAACGTGTGTATCATGACGACGATTACGGGCGCGCAGGCGGCGGTGCAAGGCATCGACGCGCTGAAGAACAAATACGTCGGCGTTCGCCCGATCCAGAACTACAAGGGCAACGTCAACATCGTCGGCTGAGTTCTCCCGTCCTGCGCCATGCTCGCGATCCGTATCCATGAAACCGGTGGCGTGGAAACCATGCGCGTGGACGCTGTCGCCGTGCCCGCGCCCGGGGCGGGCGAGGTGCGGCTGCGCGTCGAAGCGGCCGGGGTGAACTTTATCGATACCTACCAGCGCAGCGGACTCTATGCGGTGCCGTTGCCGCACACGCTCGGTCTGGAAGCCGCCGGCATCGTGACGGCGGTGGGCGCGGGGGTGGCGGAGTTTTCTCTTGGCGACCGCGTGGCGAGTGCGCGGGTGGTGGGGGCTTACGCGGGCGAGGCGCTCGCGCCGGCAGCCCATACGGTGAAATTGCCCGCCGGGATCACCACGCTGACGGCGGGCGCGCTGATGTTGCAGGGGATGACGGCACACTATTTGGCGGGTGCGACGTTTCCGTTGCAGGCCGGTGATACTGCGCTCGTGCACGCGGGGGCGGGCGGGGTCGGTTTGCTGCTCACGCAGATCGCGAAGCTGCGCGGGGCGCGGGTGCTCGCGACCGTCGGCACCGAGGAAAAGGCGGTGCTCGCACGCGAGGCCGGGGCGGATGCGGTGTGCATCTACACGCGGGAAAATTTTGTCGAGGCCGTGAGGGTGTTCACCGCTGGCCGCGGTGTCGACGTCGCCTACGATGCGATCGGCAAAGACACGTTTGACGGGACGCTGGCGAGTCTGCGGCCGCGCGGGATGTTTGTCTCGTATGGCAACTCGAGCGGGCCGGTCGCTCCGTTTGCGCCGCTCGTGTTGGCGCAGAAGGGTTCGTTATTTTTCACGCGGCCGACGCTCGCGCACTACACGCTCACGACTGCGGAGCTGCAGGCGCGCGCCGGGGAGTTGTTCGGCTGGGTGGCGACGGGGGCGCTGAAGGTGCGCATCGGCGCGACCTATCCGCTCGCGCAGGCAGCGGAGGCGCATCGCGCGCTCGAAGGGCGGCAGACGACGGGGAAAGTGCTGCTGGTGCCCTGAGGACGGCCTGATGGGGAGGAGGGCGCGGTTGGAGCTTGGATGTTGGTGGGTTTCCCGTTGGTTTTTCCGACCGCCATGGAAACACCCACGCTCATCGCTCTGTTGCACGGTCCCGACCAGCCCGGCCTCGTCGCGCGAGTGTCGGGATGGATTTTTGCACGGGGCGGCAATATCCTCCACGCCGACCAACATCGCGACAGGGAGGCGGGGATTTTCTTCCAGCGCATCGAGTGGGTGCCCACGGGATCGGCGGGAGTCGCGGAGCGGGAGGCGGGGGATTTTCTGGCGTTCGCGGCGTCGCTGGGGATGCAGGCCAAGGTGATCCTGTCGAGCCGCCGGGCGCGCATCGCGGTGTTTGTTTCGAAGGCGGACCACTGTTTTCACGATCTGATTTTACGGTGGAAGGCGGGTGATTTTTCCGGGGACATCGTGGCGATCGCCGGCAATCACACTGATCTCGCCGAGGCGGCGCGCGGCTACGGGGTGCCGTTCCACCATATTCCTGTGACGGCCGACACGAAGCCGCAGGCGGAGGCGCGGCAGCTCGCGCTGCTCAACGACCTCGGCGCCGACCTCGTCGTGCTCGCGCGTTACATGCAGGTGTTGTCGGCGGACTTGTTGGAGAAAATCGGCCGGCCGGTGATCAATATCCACCACTCGTTTCTCCCGGCGTTTGCGGGTGGCAAACCCTATCATCAGGCGCATGCGCGCGGCGTGAAGCTGATCGGCGCGACGGCGCACTACGCGACGCGCGATTTGGACGAGGGGCCGATTATCCACCAGGACGTCGCGCAGGTGACGCACCGCCACGGGGTCGAGGATCTCGTGCGCAAAGGGCGCGATTTGGAGAAAACCGTGCTCGCGCAAGCGGTGCGGTGGCACCTTGAAGGGCGCGTGCTCGTCTACGGCAACAAGACCGTGGTGTTTGACTGAGGCCTTGGTGCGGCGGGCGCGCGTCCAGCCGTGGATTTGGAGGAGCAACTGAATGAAAGAATTAAGACCTGACTCCATTTTCCGCTCCTAGGTGGAACCTATCGCCGCGGCTGATCACAGGGTAGCTCGCCCCTCGAATTCCAATCTAAGTTCTCTTGCCAAGCCCCCTCTACGCCTGCGCCTTCACTCGCCAGCAAGTGCAAAGTGCAACGTTTGACCCCTTTGGCTGTCTTCATTCAGCGCGCTCGGCTTTACGTCGAGCGTGAGAGAGGGAAGTCTGCGGCGAACACAGAGCCAGTGTCCCAAGCGACCCTTGATTTTCTGAACCCGTTCGCACCAAATCCGCAAAGAAAACCCAAAGAGCCTAACCTCCATGCGCCCACGTCTCTCCCTCTCCACGTTTATCACCTCACGCGGCCGGACGACCGTGCTGGCACAGCTCACTTTCGCGCTGCTGCTCGTCTGCACCGGTGCGGGCCGCGCCGCCGATTCCGTCGCAACGGGCACGATCGAAGGCCGCGTGTCCAGCACCCGGAGCGGGGATTTCCTGGAAAAGGCGCGTATCACGGTCGATGGTACCTCGCTGGAGACTTTCACCGACTCCGATGGTTATTATCGCGTCACGAACGTTCCGATCGGCATGACACGGCTGAAGGCGTTCTTCACTGGGTTGCGGCCGCAGACGGTCGACCTGGTCGTTGCCGC
>CAMATV010000165.1 GCA_945861235.1 Opitutus sp. GAS368 | reverse complement strand
GGGTATACGGACGTGCTCATTTTGCTCCAAGTGCGCAATGGAACGACACCGCCGACGGTGACGGTCATTTGCCAATTTGCTGCGGATCGCACCTGACTTTCCGTCACCATGCACCACCGCCCACTCGGCCTCCCTCTTTTTGCAGCAGTGTTGATCGCGGCCTCGCACCTCGCGGCCCAGGACACGCGCAGTTCATCGGCTACCGGCCCCGCGACGTCGGCTCAAAAGAATGCGGGTCGAGCTTCGGCGCGCGGTCCCTTGCCCGATCCGGCGTTGCTTGATGGGTCGACTCAGTTGCCCGAGAAAAAATCTGAACACGGCATGCTCGGTGAGTTCGAGATACCAGGGGACGAAAACTCCAAGAGCGATAAAGTCGGTGGGCAGCAACCGCCGCCCGGAATGCCTTCGGGTGGTGGCCAAGCGGACCCCAAGGGCGCGCAGGGCGCTCAGGCTGCTATGCCGCAGGGTGGAGGCGCGGCCGGCGGACAACCGCAAGCAGGGCAGGAGCCACCGAAGGGTGGGGCACCCGGGGGACCGAGTGGTGGTCAAAACGATCCCAATGCCAAGGCCGAGGGCATTCAGGTCGCCGAACTCCAGACGGACGAATCGGCTGGTCCGGCTGGGCAGGGTGGCGCGCCAGATCCGAATACGAAGAAACCTCAGCCGGTCGCGATCGGCGATCCGGCGAGGCAAATTAAGCCCGCGGCCAATGCGCCCGGGGTGGTCGGGGCCCAAGTCCCCGCCGGGAACACCCAGCAGATGGAGAAGGCGACCGGTGGTGCGGCGAAGGGTTCTTCCGGCAACAGCGGCAACAAGGGCGTCGAAAGAGGGCGGGTCATGCCGGCTGGGCTGTAGGTTAATTCTCGCTACATTTGGATATCCCCATCTTGTGAAAAATTTCCGCTCTTGGCTCCCACTGTCGGTGTTTTTATTGGCGGCGACACTCGCGCAGGCCGCGACGTTGATTTATCCGGTCGAGGCGATCGACGACCTCTGGCAACTGCCCGCCGACGATTTTCGTCAAAAATATGCAGGGATCAATATCAGTGGCATTGGGCCTAGCGACGAGGGCTGGTATGTGCGCTACAAACACGAGAACCTGACCTACCTGTTTGGGCCCTTGGCGGACAGCGAGGCGGCACGGAAGAAGAAGTGGGAGCTCGAGGCCGTGCGTGATGCGGCGATCCGGAATCGGCCCAATCTTACCTCGAGCAAGGTCGACTATGTAAAGTTCACCTATTCTGGCGTGTTTGGTAAAGGTGGTGGCGATGGGTCGGGCGCCGGCGCCGGTGGTTCGCGGATGTCGAAGGATGGCAAGAGCGGACCGGACGGAGACCTCGATGGTGACGGCATTCCGAATTCAAAGGACAACGACATGGACGGTGATGGAATTCCTAACGATCAGGATACCGACAGTGACGGGGATGGCGTTCCGAATGGAAAAGACGACTACGCGTTTGGGACAAATCCTGACGGTGACGGTAAGGGAGGGATCGCGAAAGATGGCTCTGGCGATGGGCAAGGCGACGGGGCCGGAGGCGAGGGTAAAGACGGCAAGGGAGGGAAGGGCGGAAAAGATGGTCAGATGGCGGGCCTTGATGGACAGGGCGGCGACGGCGCGGGCGGCGACCAAGCGGGTGGCCAAGACGGCAAGGGCGGGAAAAAAGGCGGCAAGGGCTCCAAGAGCGGCGGTGTCGGTGACGGCGGCGACGGTTCTGAGGGCGGTGGCCAGCAAGGTGGAGGCCAGAAAGTCGCTTCGGCCAAGGGCGGAAAAAGTGGTAGCGCCGGAGGACAACAAGGCGGCCAAAGTGGGCAGTCCGGTCAGCAGGCCGGCCAAGCCGGAAGCCAAGGAAGCAGCGGTGGTCAGAGTGGCGGCCAGCAAGGGCAGGGCGGCTCGCCCGGTGGTCCTTCAGGGGGCGGACAGGGAGGCGGTGGCAATCCGCTCCAGTTGATCGGTGCGCTGCTGAGGGCTATTCTCGGTCTTTGAGTTTTGGCTGACGCGGAATTCGGCCAGAAGAACGTGGCGCACCCTGAGCGCGAACGCGGGCGGCTACAGGTCTTGCACCGCGATGAACGCCCCGCCGTGCTGGTAGGTGAGTTCACGCATAAGGTTCGCGAACTTCACGCCCGTGTTTCCCATGGAAAATTGAAATTGGATCGTGGTCGGAAAGCCAACGGCGTTGATCACGACTTTTCGCTGACCATTCTCATCCGCCGGATTTAACTCATCGAGGCGGCGCAAGACCGGATCGGCAGTTTCGGTGAACTCATCGCCAAAGACATAAATGCCCATGCGCATATTTTCGTCTTTCGGATCAAAAAGGGTGCGCATGGCTCGATAGATTCCAGGCACAGGATTGCTGATGGTGTCAGCGTCATAACGGCGAAGCGTGCGCTTGATGGCTTGGCGGGTATCGGGACTATCCGGCAGCCAGCCCCCGTTGCGCCCTCCGCCCATCACAAAGCGACCGTCGGCATCGAGGACTTGGATACCTTCGATAGAGGGATACACGTCGAGCACCTCCTCGATTTTCCGAATCGCCACCGCCCAAAGACCACCGGTGTTGGGGTCGCGCATGGAACCGGAGGTGTCGATGACGAACGCGATGTAGTTGCTGCCCACCGGCACGCCAACCGGCAGCGGCTTGACGTCCTTCAACTCGATCTCAGGTTTCTTTTGGCGCGCCGCGATTTCCTTCTTCAATTCGTCGATATCGACGAGCATGGCCTCCAGGCCTCGTTTCTCCAGCTGCAACTTGCGATCAAGGTCGTCGAGGAGTGCGTGGATCGAGTCGTTGCGGAGGCGAGTGTCGGTGACGAGGGTGGCCACGCGGGCGTTGCTGCGATCGAGGTCTTCTTTGCTGTTTTTAAGTTTCGCGATATCGAGCAGGTGCGCCGCCATAATTGTGCGGAGGGAGGCGAGGGCATCGAGTTTCTCCTTTTCGCGCGAATCAATGCTCAGGACAAAAATCAAAATGACGGCGCCGAAGCCGCAGCAAATGCAGTCGAGAAACGCCAAGCTGAAGATTTGAGTGGGACGGCGGCGAATCATAGGTCAGGCCAAGATTTTGCGGGGCTGATGAGCGCGCCGCGAGTGGCGTTGGCGAGTTCCCAGAAAAGTGCGGGGCCGGCCGGGTCTCCGCTCATCGGAAAAAGAATCGTGCTGATCGGGATGCGCGGCGGAAGCTGTTTGGTGGCGATTTTAAAAAATCGGATGCGTTCGTCCTGCCCGACGTCACCGTCGTAGGGCAAGGAGTCGCTCTTGGTTGGCAGCCCGTCGGTGAACAGGACGATACTGTCGGGCAGGCGAGGGAGGAAGCGCACCGCGGTGAATGCTTTCTCTAGATTGGCGCCACCCTTGGGGACGACGGTGTCGAGTTGTTTGACGATCTCGTTGATCGTTTTTTTGTCGCGCGTGCTGAACCACTCGTCGCCGCGGTCGACGAGCACGGGCGTAACCTCGTCGTTAAAGAACAGAATTTGAAAGCGAGTGTCCGGACCGAGCGAGGCGATCATCCACTGGAGGGCATGGATGGTGCGCCGCCATTTCGGAGCTTCCCGTTTCCTTTCATCCGAATCACCCAGTCGTGCGGTGGCGGTGTCGATCGTCTCGTCCAGCATCGATCCGGAACAGCGGACGATGAAGACGATGAATTCACCGGTGAGTTTTACGCCCGTGAGGTATTGGCGCCGATCAATATTGGGAATGGGCACCGGGGCGAAATCCTCGGTGGGCAGGTTCTTCTTTTCGCCGAGGAGCGTCGCGAGTGCGTCCTTCATCGCACCGGTCTGTTGCAGCATGAGCAACAGTTCACGTTGGCGGCTGCTGAGCTTCAACTGGTCCTGAGTGCTCTTCGCATTGACGTCGTCTAGTTCGAGCTGGGCTGCCGCCAGGACTTTGGCGAGTCGGTCGATTTCGGCTTGGCTGAGCGTGATGGTGCGCTCCATCGCCTTCGTGCGTTCACGGAGTTCATTCACATCCGTTTTGTCCACTTTCATTTTTGAAGCGACCGTGAGCACAAAAACGAGAATGACCGCGCCGAAGCCGCAGCAGATACAATCCAAGAACGCCAGGCTGAACACCTCCGTTTCACGACGTTTCGCGGCAATCGACATGGCGGCGGGTGCGGCGACGCTAAACGTCTTGCCGGTGGGCTTCGGGGCAATAGGCGAACAACACTTCAGCGGAGACCGCGCCGGTCTTGAGCGAGAGCCGGTCGCCCGTTTCGACCGGGACACGGGGCGTGACCTCGCCGCTGTGGACGATCGTGGGATCGATAAACCAAAGTCGGCCGGCGTCGCGCACCAGCGGAATCAAGCAATCGTCGCCGCAGAAGGATGCGGGGAGCGTTAAATTGGGCCGCGCGTTGGCCGCACCAATGGTGAAACGTGCACCTGAGCCGAGGGCGTGACCCAGCCCTTCGATAATCGCGTGCGTGGGCGCGGGGCGCGACTCGGAGTGGCGGGCTTTCTGGAAACGGAGTTCCCACGCCCGGGTGGCGGCGCGCCGCGTGTCGGAGAGGGGCATCGCGATTTCGACGGCAACATCCGACAAATCACTGGAGACCGCCAGACGGTTCACCCCGATCCGCGCGGCCCCTGCGGCCGCCGCCCCGGCGGGGAGCCGAATCTGACGTGAAAACCCGACGGCCCGTAGTTTGGCTTCAAGTCCCGGGACTCCGGCACTCCGAGCGCTCAATGCGACCGTGCAAAGTCCGGGCGCCAACGCGGCATGATCCACAAATGATTGCACGCCGTGAACGAGCGTGGCCACAAACGCGTTCGCGTCGCTCGTGAGCTGTTCGTGTTTCGCGAGGAGTTCGTAGTTACGGGTGGCCGTATTGATTTGGTAGCGATGCTCCTGAGCTCCACTGACCAGAAAATTTTTTGTCTGGCGGAAGAAAATTTGTTCGACCCGGCCGTCTTCCAAAATGTCGAAGGCGGTGTGGCGCAAGAACCGATTACCCATCGTGGCGGTCAGGTGCTTGAGCAAATGGGCGTATCCGGAATTGGGGAGGTGAAAGAAGTTTTTACGTTCCAAGCGCTCCTCCACGGTGAGGACCGTGAAGTCCGCGCCCTCCAAATGCACGTCGACGACGACGACCGGCAACGTCGGGTTGAAGCCCGGTGCGCGGGGGTCGCACAACGCGGCGCACGCCATATCCACGATCCCGGCGAGCGGAAGCTTGAGCTCGGCAGCCATCCCGAGCAGCAGGCCCACTTTCTCTTCTTCGGCGGCGGCGTCTTTCAAATAGGAACCCGGCACGGCGAGCACGATTTTTTCGAGCGGACCAGAAGCGGCAATGAGTTGTTGGATGAACTCGCGCAGGAAGAAGAACGACAGTTCGGAGCCCGACGGTGAGCGCGTCGGGATGTTTAGCGTGGAGACGGTATCGTGAGCCAGCTTGGACCAAAACGCGTGAGCGACGCGCCGGGGATGGACGAACCACATGTCTTCCGCGGTGCGCCCGAAGGAAAAATGGCTGCCTTCGTGGTAGGCGAAGCCGGGCCAGTCGGTGGCACCTTTGCTGTCGGCGATTGCCAGTAGCTTGGTGTCGCTGTGATCGCTCGCGGCGGTGAGAAATCCTGCGTCGCAAAGTTCGAGTCCAATCGTGGGCATGGGAGAGGGATTACGTGAAACTCCGGGCTGCTTCTTCCTTGGTCGGCACTTTCATCACGTCGATGAGTTTGTCGCGGCAGTAAGTCTGCGTCTCGATGACGAACGACTCCTGCTGGGATTGCACGATGTGCAGGACATACATGAGCACGATACAAAGCATGAGGCCGACAAAGGTGGAATTGAACGCGAGGCCCAGATTGGCGGTGAGTGCCGAGATGTCGCCCTTGATCGCTTGTTCAGCGAAAGAGAGCGCGTCGCCGATGCCGCGCACTGTGCCGACGAAGCCGATGGCCGGGATGGCCCACGCGATGTAGCGGACGAGCGAAAGCGAGGAGTCGAGTTGATCCGCCGCGATCTCGGCACGTTCCTTAACGGCGTTGGACGCGTCTTGGATTGAGGCGGTCGCATGGAAGCGGTGCAGCGCCGCGAGGATACACTCGGGGAGCAGCCGCTCGCGCCAGCGCGGTTCTCTGCCTATAGCGGTGCGCAGTTCTTTGTAACGATCAAAGGCGTCTTCCGGAATAATGCGTTCGCCGGGTTGCACGCGGACAAAGTCCTGTTTCAAGAGCTTCCGCTCCCGGCTCACTTGAAAGAGTTTATAGGAGAGAACGATGAGGCCCCACGTGCAAAAGATGACCTCCACCATGGGCTCGGGATCTTTGATGATCAGATAAATGGATCGTTCTTCGGCCACCTGTGAGCCCGTCTTGCCTTGATCGGCCATCACCTTCCGCTCGATCATCAGCTCATTCGCGCGAGGTGTGACGACGTGACGATAAAACATTGTCACCCCGAGAATGGCGACGAGGAGGCCCACATTGGGCACCAAGAATTCGAGTGAAAGAATGCCCTTGTTTCGAGAAATCATAATCCTAGAATTTTCACAGGTTGATGAGCGACAGGCGTAAAATGCAGATTCTGAAGGGGGTTCTTGGGGCAAAGCGGCCGGTCAAAGGGTGCGCTTGGGGGGCTCTCGACGAATTCGCATACTCAGTTGAATAAAAAAACGAATACGTATTATTTAGTACGAGTCTATTAGTAAGCAAACGCGTCTTTTCTTTTTTCCCCATGGAAATTGTCCCAGCCACCCGCCCTGTCCTAAAATTAATTTTCGGCTTCGGTACCGCGCTGGCGGTATTGAGTTGGAGCGGCTGCTCATCCGTCGCGCCTTCCCGCACAGCAACGGGTGCCGGTGCCGGTGCCGCCCTCGGTGGCCTGGGTGGTGCCGTCGTGGGAAACAATAGTAGCCTCGGAACCGGGACCGGCGCTGCGATTGGCGTGGGCGCGGGCGCCCTCATCGGCGGGATCGTCGGCATGGTGCAGGATGCGAAGGACCGGAAGGAGCAGGATCGTCTCGCCCAAGAACGCGCTTATCAGCAAGAGCTGGCCAAGAAGCGCAGTGTGGATGCGCGCATGAAAGCGGAGAGCGACGAGGAGTTGGCGATCGCTCAGGGTTTTCGCATCTCTGATATCGAGCTGACCGATGCGCAGAAGAAAAAAGAAAATGCCGACGAGCGTCTGAAAAGGCTCCGGGACGAGCGCGCCGGATATCTGGCCAAGAAAAAGGCGCTCGACGACGCTCACGACAAGACGCTGCAAGCCGAAGCGGCGATTGCTAGCTTGGAGGAAGAGTTGGCGCGCCTGAAGGGTGACGTGCCGGTTGCGAAATCAACGGCGGCTGAAGGTAAAATTGCGCCGTCCCCGGCGCTACCCGGCAACTCGCCGACTGGTTCGGCGGTGAAACCGAGTTTGTGATCCGGGAC
>CAMATV010000164.1 GCA_945861235.1 Opitutus sp. GAS368 | reverse complement strand
GTGCGCGCCCGATTTCCCGATGCCGGACTCGGTTGGTTGGGCGCCTTCGACGGCTCCTATTTCGAAGGCTTCGAAACCACGGTGGGCACGATCCCCCGCGAGGAATATGTCGCCAAAGGAATCGCCGCCGCTCAGGAGGCGGCCCGCCGGGGAGTTATCGTGGCATTCACTGCCGGAATGGGAAAACTCGCTTTGGGCGAAACCGGCAACGCGCAGCTGACGGATGAGATTCGCAACCGCGCAACCAAGGAGGCGGAGACCCAACGGCGGCTCACCTACTGTCTCGCAATGTTTCTGATCTGCGCGGAAAAATATTCCTACTTCCTTGCGCACGACGGCTACGATGCGACCAAGAGTTCGACGTGGCTGAAGCGTCCGCCCGAGTTTGAGCGCCCGCTGGGACCGCCCACGGGAAAGGCGCAGCGGGAGGGCTCCATTTATACCCGCGACTTTCGCCAGGCTTCGGTGTGGCTCGACATCAAAAACGAGCAGGCGCGCATCACTTGGCATTAGAGGGTGAAAACAAGAACTTATCCGTGAAACGCACCCTCGTCCTCCTCACCACCCTGCTGCTCGCGCCGCTGGCTGCGCTGCACGCCGCCGATGGTCTTCCGCCGTTCAGTTGGGACCGCGTCCCGCTCAACCTTCACTTCGGTAAACGCACCGCCGATCTCACCGACGCAGAGATCGATTTCATCGCGAACCACAGCACCTTGATCGCGCTCGAAAAGGGCCACGGCGCGTCCGTGCATGGCAGCACCGAGGCCGGCATTGCCGACTCCGCGCGTCGGATTACCCAGCGCAATCCCGCAGCCAAAGTCCTCTTCTACTTCAACGCCTTCATCAACTGGTCGGGCTACGATGCGTTCAAAACCTACCGCCCCGAATGGACGCTCCGCACCACCACCGGCGAGATCGTCAAGCACCCCGGCGGCACCGCACGCCCCGACCCCTCCAACGCCGAGTTCCGCGAGTGGTGGTCGGAGGTAGTCGCGAGGGCGAACCGCTCCGCCCCGCTCGGCGGCGTCTTCGTGGACGCGCTGCCCCAAGCGCTCACGCCCACACTCGCCAAACAAGTCGGCGACGCCAAAGCCCGCGCCATCGTGGCCGGCCTGCGCGAAATGCTGGCCCTCACCAAACGCAAACTCGGCCCCGACCGTCTCGTGCTCATCAACGGCCTGCGCACCACCGATTTTCGCGAGATTCTCGATTGGGAGGGAATCGACGGCGTGATGATCGAGCACTTCGGCGGTTTCAAAACCGCCGCGCCCACCGACATCAAAGCCGATCTCGATTCCATCGCGCTCGCCGCCGCCAAGGGAAAGTTCGTCGTGATCAAGGGCTGGCCCGGCTTCAACTGGACCGAGAGAGAAGCGATGCAGCGCCCTGCGGCTGAGCTGCTGAGACTCGCGCGCGGGCAAATCACGTTTCCTCTCGCCTGCTTCCTCGTCGCCGCGCAACCCGGCTCGCATTTCTGCTACTCGTGGGGCTACGTCCACGATCATGGTATGCTCGAACCCTACGCCGAATTCGACCGCCCGCTCGGCCCGCCCAAAGCCGACGCAAAATGGCAGGGCCTCACCGCCACCCGCGAATTCGCCCACGCTTCCGTCTGGGTTGACCTCTCGACCAAACAAGCCCGCATCAACTGGCACTGATCTGCCCCGTCACTTTCACCCATCCCCCCATGCCCCGCCTCCGCTCCCTTCTCCCTCTCTCTCTTTCCCTCCTTCTCTCCCTCTCCGCCAACGTCGCGGCGCCCGCACCGAAACCCCATGTCGTGTTCGTCTTGGGCACGCTCCACTACTCGCCCGAACTCACGATGCCGCTGTTCGCGCAGGAACTGGAGCGCTTTGGTTTTCGCACGACCCTCGTCAGGGGAGAAGGCGATCCGGAGAAAAAGACGGAGAACGTTCTGCCGGGCATCAACGTCCTAGCAGAAGCGGACGTCGTCATTTTCTTTCCGCGCTTCCTCCAGTTGCCCGATCGGGAGTGGCAGCCGATCGAGGACTACCTCAAGTCCGGCAAACCGGTCATCGGGCTTCGCACCGCCTCGCACGCCTTCAAGTATCCCAAGGGCCACCCGCGCTATAACTGGAATGATGATTTCGGCCGACGGGCGCTGGGCACGCCCTACATCGTGCACCAAACGGGCACGACCCAAGTCAGCGTGATCCCGAAATACCGGAAGCACCCCATCATGAGTCACGTCACCAAGACGCAGTGGGTCTCCCCCGGCACACTCTATTTGACGCGCCTCCAAGGCGGCTGCGTGCCGCTCCTCATGGGCACCGGCAAAGGCCCCTTCCGATTGATGGAAAAAGAATTCGGCCCTGTTCAGGTCAACGAGTCGGAAGCCGACATCGTCGCGTGGGCGTGGCAGAACGAATGGGGCGGGAAAGTGTTTGGCACGTCGCTCGGCGATCCGGGGGACTTCGCGGAAGAATCCTTTACCCGTATGCTGGTGAACAGCGTGTGCTGGGCCGTGGGCAAGCCGCTGCCCGGGCCAGACGAAAAGATCGCGACCTGGCAACTGAAGCGCACGGACAAATGATCTTTGTCCAGCCATCCGTGCCGCACCAACCGGGAGGCCGCGTCCGTCGTGTTGCGAATGCGTTCGCCCTCGCGTTCGTCAGTCTTATCACCGTGGCGTCGTTGGCCGGCTCGGCCATCCGCCCCGGTGATCGCGTCGCGATCATCGGCAATACCTTGGCGGACCAGCTGCGGGTGCACGGCTATTTCGAGACCTTTCTGCTGCAACTCCCGGCGGAGCCGCGGGTGTCGGTCCGCAATCTGGGTTGGGCCGGCGACATGTTGTCCGCCCGCGACCGGCCGACGAATTTTCCGACCGAAGAGTCGGTGCTCATCGCCCACCAAACCGACGTCATCATCGCGTGCTTCGGGCTGGGCGAGTCGTTCGCCGGCACCGCGGGCCTCCCCGCTTTTCGCACCGCGCTCAAAGCCTTCGTCGATTCCCACCGCGGCCGGAAATACAACGGCAAAACGGAAGTCCGCCTCATTCTGGTATCGCCGATCGCCTATGAAAATCTCGGGACGCTGACGCCGGAGCACGAGCGTCGGAACCGCGAACTCGCCGACTACACCGCCGCCATGGAGCAGGTGGCGTCCGGACAGGAATTGCCTTTCGTCAATCTCTTCCAGCCCACCCGCGAAATCATGGCGGACGCATCCGCTCCGAAACTGACCACCAACGGTATTCACCTGAATGCCTACGGCTATTGGGCTGTGGGCCGAATGCTCACTGCGGGAGTCGCTACCATTCCGCCTCCGTGGGCGCTGCGCATCGACGCCTCCGCTCTCCGGGCGACCGGCGACGGCGTGACCATTGTGCAGGTAGAACCGGCGGCCGGCGGTGTGCGCTTCTCCGTGCAAGAGCAGCGCCCGCCGACCCTCGCACCGCCGCTCACGGGTCCCATTCACGCGGCGCTTCAACCTCTCCGCGATACGCTCGCGGTAGCGAACCTCGCGCCCGGCGAATATCTCCTGACTATCGATGGTCAGCCCGTTTTCACCGCGACCGACGACCGCTGGGCCGCCGGAATTGCAGTCGACACGTCGCCACGTCACCGCGAGGCCGAGACGTTCCGACAAGCGGTGAACGACAAGAACCAGCAATTTGTCTACGGCTGGAAAGCGCTCAATCAGGTTCACATCGTGGGCGAACGAAAGTCCTCGCCGAGCGGCCAAGCCCTGCCGACTGAGGTCATCGCGTTCAAACGTCTCGCCGACGAGAAAGACGAAGCCCTGCGTCGGCGGCCCGATCCGCTCGCTCTCACTCACACTTGGCAGTTGACGCCCACCACCCGCCCGAGTGCTCGCCCATGAAAACGTTTGTTCCCGCCCTCACGTTATTGCTCTTGGCCGAGACCCCCGTTTTTGCCCAGGACGCGAAAGGCATAAAAATTGAAAATCTCGCCAACGCCGACCTGAGCCTGATGGTCAATCACGATCCCGCCGCCGAGCACGCGAGTTTCGATTTGCTCCCGGGCTACGAGGTCAACCTCTTCGCGGCCGAACCGATGCTGGCGAACCCGACGCACATGGTGTGGGATTCGCGCGGCCGGCTGTGGGTCACGTGCTCGTGGGCCTACCCGCAGTTGAAGCCGGGCCAAGTGGCCAACGACAAGATCATCATTCTCGAAGACACCGATGGCGACGGCCGGGCCGACAAGTCGACCGTTTTCGCTGACGGACTCTATATTCCGACCGGCCTCGAACTCGCCAACGGCGGATGTTACGTCGGGCAGTCGCCCGACCTGCTCTTCTTAAAGGATACCAACGGCGACGATGTAGCCGACGTGCGGGAAGTCGCCCTGACCGGCTTCGGCATCGAGGACAGCCATCACTCGATCCACGCGTATCGGCGCGGGCCGGACGGCTGGCTCTACTTCCAAGAAGGCGTCTTCCTCCACACCCAGGTGGAGACCCAGCACGGGATGGTGCGAAATTTCAATGGCGGTGTTTACCAGTTCAATCCCCGCAGCGGCGAGTTCCGCATCTTCGCCAAGGTCAACGTCGGAAATCCGTGGGGTCACGTCTTCGACCGCTGGGGCCAGTCGTTCCTCGTGGACAATCCGCGGGTCGGCTATCTTTCGCCCTCGACCGGCAACAGCGGGGAGCGGCTCAAACTCGCCCAGCTGCTGGTGACGGAAAAACAATGTGGCGGAGACCTGGCGTCCGGTTCGCATCTGCCGGAGGAAATTCGCGGACAGCTCCTGACCTGTCGGTTCAAAACTCGCACGGTGGTCCGCTATGAATTCATCGAGGACGGGGCGGGGTTCAGTTCCAACGTGCTCGCACCGATCATCTCGTCGCGGCATCCGAACTTCCGCCCCATCGACGTTAAGATCGGTCCGGATGGAGCCATCTACGTGGCCGATTGGTATAACCCGATCATCAACCACGCTCAGCACGACTTCCGCGATCCGCGCCGGGTGGAGGAGCGCGGTCGCATCTGGCGCATCACCGCGAAGGGTCGCCCGCTCGTGAAGAAACCCGTGATCGCCGGCGCGCCGATCCCCGCGTTGGTCGATCTCCTGCGGAGCCCCGAGGACTGGAACCGCCACCAAGCGCGCCTCGAATTGAGCGGACGCGATCCCGGTGCCGTCGCGCTCGAACTCGAGCGCTGGGTCGGCCAACTCGACCGCAGCGATTCCGCCTACGATCACCACCTCGTCGAAGCGATGTGGGCCTATCAAAACATCGACCGCCCGAATGAGCCGATCCTCCAACGCGTGCTCGCGGCGTCGACCGGCCACGCCCGCGCCGCCGGGGCACGGCTCATCCGCTACTGGCACTCGCACGTCGCCGATCCGGTCGCGCTGCTCGCGCGTGCCGCCGCCGATCCATTTCCCCGTGTGCGGATGGAGGCGGTGCTCTCGGCAGGCTTTGTGCCGAAAGCCGAGGCCTTTCCCGCAGCTCTCGCGACGCTGGATTTCCCGAAAGACCCCTCGATCAACTTCGCCCTCACCCAAACCGTTGCCGCCCTCGGTCCTTATTGGCGGCCAGCGCTGGCGGCGGGGAAACTGGAGTTTGCACAGGCGACCCACCGCGAGTTCGCCCTCCGCGAGGTCGGCGTCGGTTTTGAAAAACGTCTCGCCGACTTCCTCGCCAAGGACACGACCAACCCCAGAGAACTGGCGGAGATCAAGGCGAAGTTGATCGCGGAAAAAAGCACGCCGCAAATGCGCCTTGTGGTGGACGCGATGATCAAACGGGGTCGGCCGCGGTCGCGGGACTTCATGATCGAGCTCCTCGACGCGTTGCACCAAGTCGCGCAGGGCGGCGAAGTGCAACCGGATCCGGGAATTGCCCGGCTGCGCACCCTTCTTGCGAATCCCGACCCAGCGGTCGCGGCCGCCGCGGCGCGAACGCTCGGAGCGTGGAAGGTCAGTGCGGCGGCTCCGGAACTCCTCGCCCTGATCCGCGATGGCCAACGCCCCGACAACGTCCGCGCCGCGGCGGCGTTGGCGCTCGCGCATTTGGAGCGACCCGAATCCGTCCAGGATCTGCGTGGCCTTGCCACGAGCGGCGACATCGAGAGCCGATATTTCGCGGTGCGCGGTCTCACCGTCACCGACCTCGCTGGCGCCGGGTCGGCGGCGGCCATGCTGTTGGCCGAAGAACCCGGTCGGGCTGATCCGGCAGGACTCGTGGCGGGGTTCCTTCAGCGCGACCGCGGTCCGGAGGTTCTGGAGCGCGCTCTCGCCGACCGCACGCTCCATCCCGCCGTGGCGGCCAACGTATCCGAGTATCACCGCCGCACCGGCCAGTTGCCGCCGAAGTTGGCGCAGCGATTTCAGGTTACGGCTACGGGCTCCCTGAGTGCCACCCTGCTGCGCGAAAATCGCGCGGCCCTCACGGCCGACGTCGAGCGCCTGGGTGATCCGGTGCGCGGCGAGCAGATTTTTCGCCGCCCGGCCGCCGCCTGCGTCGCCTGCCACGCGATCGGCTCCGTCGGTCCGGCCCTCGGACCCAACCTAGCCGGCGTGGGCGCGGCCGCCGAAACGGGCTATGTCGTGGATTCGATCCTCGAACCAAACAAGGCCATCGCCGAGCACTATGAAACCACCATGGTTGCGACGCGCGACGGCACGGTGCGGGTCGGCGTGATTGCGACCAAGGGCGAGCGCGAGATCGTGCTCCGTGATCCGGCGGACGGTGGCAAGGAAACCCGCATCCCCGTCGAGACGATTCGGGAGATGAAGACGATGGATTCCCTCATGCCGGCCGGACTCGCGGACCAATTGCAAAGCCGGCAGGAATTTCTCGATCTCTCGCGTTTCGTCTCACTCCTCGGTCGGCCGGGTGCCTACGCCAACGACGAAAGCCCGGTCATCCGCAGATGGCGCGTCGCCGCCGCCAAGGGCTTGTTGCCGCCGTCCGACGAGGACTCGTCCTGGGTGACAGAGTATAGCTATGTGAGCGGCGAGTTGCGCGTCGCCGGCCTCGAGCCGGGCAAACCGTTCGACGCCCGCGGTCACGTGCAGGTGCAAGTCGCGGGCGCGGTGGTTTTGAAACTCAACACCGCGACGGGCCTGCGCCTGTGGAGCGACGGCCGTGAGATCACAGATTTGTCCGCGCCGATCATGCTGGGCCGGGGCCGCACCGCGTTCACATTCCGCGTCGATCCCCTTCAGCGCGGCGTATCCAATCTCCGCGTCGAACTCGCACCCGCTCCCAACTCGCCGATCAAATTTCAGCCCGTAGGCGGCTTTTGAACGAACCCCATCCGTCTCCCCCATGTCCCGCCTCCGCTCCCTTCTTCCTCTCACCCTGTCCGTCCTTCTCGCCCTCTCCGCTGTCGCAGCCACGGCCGCGCCTACGGGGAAGCCCAACATCGTCTTCGTCATCACCGACGACCAAGGCTACGGCGACCTCGGTTT
>CAMATV010000163.1 GCA_945861235.1 Opitutus sp. GAS368 | reverse complement strand
ATCAGCAGTGCCGCAAACAGCACGGCCAACAGCCCGCTGCGCATCCGAGGCCGCGCCAGCGCCGGCAGGCGAAAATCGCGGGGCGAATCCAACCAACGATCGAGTCCGCGCAGCGCGAGCCAGGCACCCAGAGCGTAGCCAAGGTATTTAATGAAGAGCGTGAGCTGCGGATGCAGGAGCGCAAACGACGAGACCGCATCCAGCGCTAGCCCACTCGCACGATTGACGGGCACTTGGCGCGAAGTCAGCAGCCGCACGGCGCCTTGCCCTTGGCCGAGCGCGAGCCGCAGATCGGCCAATCCATTCTTACCAAACAAAATCAAGTAACTCGCCACCCGATCCGCCGAATCAGAAAACAGCGCCGCCGAGTAGATCAGCGGCAACTGATCCGGCGCGACGCGGGCGAGGTGCGCAAACTCGCTCACCGTCTTCGTGCTCTCGGCCCGACGGAGCAGTTCACATAACTGCGTCCAATCCAGTCGGCGACCGAGCGACAGCAGGTCCATGAAAAATGGCTCGAGTTCACCGAGCTGTTTCTTCGTCACCGCCGCCTCCGCCAGCGCGCGCAATTCTCGCTGGAGCGGCGGCGAAAGCCGCTCTCCTTGATAGAGCAAACCCGTCAAGAGGATCAGCGCGTCCAGCGGCTGTCCGCCAGCCCTCGTCGCCGGGACGAACCCACCCGTTGCCGTCACATCGCGCGTCAACAGCAGTGACTGCACCCCGAGGGAGCCCGTGTTGCCCAAGTAAGCACGGAGTTTGGCCCGCGCCGCTTCCGGAATGAAAAAAGTCAGGACTGGCGTGCTCGCCCGCCGGCCCGTGTCAGTCCGCAGGTTGAAAAGCGGATCGAGAAACGGATCCCACCCACCCCACGCGACCAATGCCGGCAGCCGCGACGAGAGCGTGCCGATCGCAATCGCCAGAGCGGGTGCCCGCGGGTCGTCCGTCGCTTGCGCGGCCGCGAGTACGAGAGCCGCCGGACCCGTCTTCTCCAAATCAACCAGATCGCGACCGAAGGCACCCAAGCTCGGGGTGTCGGCTCCGGCAGCACGCAGCAACGCCGGACTCACCGACTTCAGATTGGCCGGCAACATCCACGCCGCCAACGCCAACACCAGCCCGGCGATCACCTGCGCAATCGCGGCAATCGGCTTCGTGGACGTGGGGGCAGGGGCGCTCATCGGTGTTAAGTATTGGTTTGCGGGCGTCGGATGCAAACCCACGCTCACGGCTACACCGACCGATGTCTCTGCGAATTGTTCACTACAACGATCCCATCTTGCGAAAAAAAGGCGTGCGTATCTCCGCCTTCGACGCCGACCTCGCCGCGCTCGCTCGCGAGATGATCGCCACCATGCACGCGGCCGCAGGCATCGGCCTCGCCGCTCAGCAAATTGGCCGCGCACTCCAACTCTGCGTGATCGACCTCAGTGAGGCGGAGCCCGATTTCACCTGGGAGCTCGACGGCGTCAAACTGCCCCTCGACCTCATCATGCCGATGACGATCGCCAATCCCGAGATCACCGTCACCCGCGGCACGGCCGACTATCTTTACGAGGAGGGCTGCCTTTCTTTTCCTAAAATCCGCGGCGACATCTCCCGCCCCGACGCGATCACGGTAAAATTCCAAGATGAACGGGGCTTACCCCATGTGCTGGCCTGCGACGGCCTTTTCGCCCGCTGCATCCAGCACGAAACCGATCACCTCAACGGTGTCCTGTTCATCGACCTGATGGCGAAGAAAGTCCGCGCCAACGTCGACGAGGCGGTCAAGACGCTCGTCAAAGCCACGCGCGAAGCAGCGAAAACAAACTCTCTCCATGAGCCAAAAATCTGACGGCATGAACTACGCCCCCCAGGGCAAACCGAGCCCGGTGGTCAAGTCCGGCGAATTCACCTTCGCGGCCGCGCACCTCGACCACGGCCACATCTACGGCCAATGCAACGGCCTCATCGAGGCCGGGGCCGAACTCAAATGGGTCTACGATCCCGATCCGAAAAAGATCGAGGCTTTCGTGGCAAAATACCCCCAAGCCAAGATCGCCCGGTCGCTGGACGAGATCCTCGCGGACCCGGCCATCCAGCTCGTCAGCGCCGCCGCCATCCCGTGCGACCGCGGCCCCCTCGGCTGCCGCGTCATGGCGGCCGGCAAAGACTACTTCACCGACAAAACGCCGTTCACTTCCCTGAACCAGCTCGACCAAGCCAAAGCGGTCGTCGCCCGCACCAGCCGCAAATACATGGTGTATTTCTCCGAGCGCCTCCACGTGGAGTCCGCGATGTACGCCACCGACCTCGTCGCCGCCGGTGCCATTGGCAAGGTCATCCAAGTCATCGGCCTCGGGCCCCACCGCCTCAGCAAGGCCAGCCGCCCGGCGTGGTTCTTCGAAAAAGCGAAATTCGGCGGCATCCTCACCGATATCGGCAGCCACCAGTTCGAACAGTTCCTCACCTACACCGGCGCGACGGATGCGACCGTCACCCAAGCGGCCGTCGGCAACTTCGCGAATCCCGACAAACCCGAGTTTGAAGACTTCGGCGAGGCTTCACTCCTCGGTGACAACGGCACCTCAAACTATATCCGCGTCGATTGGTTCACGCCCGCCGGCCTCGGCACGTGGGGCGACGGCCGCACCGTCATCCTCGGCACCAAGGGCTACATCGAGCTGCGCAAATACCTCGACGTCGCCCGCGACAAAACGGGCGATAACGTTTATATCGTCGATGAAACCGGCGAGCGCCACGTCAACGTCACCGGCCAGGTCGGCTTCCGTTTCTTCGGCCAACTGATCCTCGACTGTCTCAACCGAACCGAGACGGCGATGACGCAGGCCCACGCCTTCAAGGCCGCCGAGCTCTGCCTCCGCGCCCAACTCGCCGCGCGCCGCATTGCCTGACATCCAACCAAACGGAGCGGCGGTTTCCAACCGCCGATAGCAATCTTCGCGTAAGTGGGTGGGTGGGTGCTTTGAACCGGCCAATGTCTCCCGAAAAGCAATTCGCCGGAGTTGAGGTGGGAAGATTTTACTGGCTGGAAGATTTCAAAACCACGGAAAGAAATCCGACCAGAAGTTCACGTTGAGCATTCCGTCCGCCTCAGATCACGGCGGCTCGGTTGCAGCTGAACGACCAGCTCAACACCTCGATCAAGGGCTGTTCTCTGGGAAATTTTTCCCCCACTGAAATCTCCGTCTCGCCCTTGACGCGCGGATGCCACCTCCCACCCTTCCAGTATGCGCACAACGATCACAATTGATGACGCCAAAGTAAATGAACTGATGCGCCTTAACGGAGCCGAAAGCCGCTCCGATGCCATCCGGCAGGCCGTGGACGAGTCCATCCGCCGCCGCAAGGTCGCGGATTTCCTGAACCTCGCGGGCAAGTTTCCCCATCTGCACACCGAGGCCAAGCGCGCCGAAAAAATCGCCCTCGCCGATGTCAAACGCACCCACCGCTGAACGCGTTCTCGTGGACACCTCCGTCTGGGTGGATTTTTTTCGCAACCGTCCGGCTGCGGTCTCCCTCATTCGCGAACTGGCGGAAGACCACCGCGCCGTCATCTGCGGCACCATCTTGCAGGAAACGCTGCAGGGCGCAAAAACGGAGAAGGAGCTGGCATTCCTCCGCGCCCAGATGTCCCTGTGGCATTTCGAGGCCGAACTGCCGGAGGATTTCACCGCTGCGGCCGGACTCTACGCGCGTTTGCGTTGGGCAGGAGTGACGGTCCCGCCGGCGGACTGCCTCATCACCGCCGTTGCGCTGCGGCGTGACTCCGTGCTCTGCAGTCCGGACGCGCATTTTGAGCGGATGCCCGACTTGAAATTTCACCGGGTAAGCGCCTGAAACATCATGGCCCTTTCCATCGCCACGCGCACCGGAGACGACGGCACCACTAGCCTCCTCTACGGCCAACGCGTGCCCAAGGACCATCCGCAGATCGAAGCCGTCGGGGCGTTTGACGAACTCAACGTTGCCCTCGGTGCCGTGAAACCCCTGCTCCCGCTCGACCGCGATGGTCTCGCGACCTCTGCGTTCCTCACCGGTATCCAGAAAAACCTCATCGCCCTGATGGGCGAGCTCGCCTACGCCGAAACCGACACGGCCCGCTACCTCGGTTCGAAGTTCGAAAAAATATCCGCTACCGACCTCGCGCGCCTCGATACCGCTGTCGCCGCGCTGGAGGCACGCGGCCTCAAATTCGACGGCTGGGCCACCCCCGGCGCCAACGCTCGCTCCGCCGCCTTCGACTTCGCTCGCGTGACCGCCCGCCGCGCCGAGCGCCGCCTCGTCGCCTTGCCCGGCCACGGCCGCTCCGCGCGCCCGCTGTTGCTCCAATTCGTCAACCGCCTCTCCGACCTGCTCTGGTTGTTTGCCCGCGAAGCCGAACAGTGACGCCGTGGGGCCCCTGCATTCACCACTTCGGATCACCCGCATACGGACTATTAGACGGAAAAATCGCCACCCTAGACACGACCGAGCGCACGAAAAGCTCTGTCCATTCCATTTTTTCCGGCTATCACCCCTGCATGCTCTTAGCCCTCGCTCTCATCGTGCTCTCGATCGCTTGGCGGATCGCGACGGTCGATCTTCCGGCTCTCTCCAATTTCACACCGTTGATGGCGCTGACGTTTTGTGGCGCCGTCTACCTCCGCGACAAACGGCTCTGGCTCGTGCCCTTCGTCGCCCTGACGCTGTCCGACCTGTACATTGATCGCCACTACGCGACGAATTTCCACTATGAGTGGTCCGTCGCTGGTGCGGTACTGCGGGCGGCGTGCTTCGCCGCTGCGATTAGCTTTGGTCTGATGGTCGCACGGCAGCGCAGCTGGCTCAATTTGCTCAGCGGCACCATCGGCGGATCCCTCTTTTTCTATCTCGTCACCAACACCGCTTCATGGATCGGCGATGTCGCTTACACCCACGACCCCGCCGGCTGGTGGCAGGCGATGACGATCGGCCACCCCGAATTTCCGCCCACGCTTTGGTTTTTCCGCAACACGTTCGTCAGCGACCTCGTCTTCACGGGAATTTTTTCCGTCGCTATGGAATGGGCCGCTCGGCGCGCCGGACGCGAAAGCCTGCTCGCCAAACGCGTCACCGCTTAGGACTGCCGCTCGTCGGCACGCCGCGGCTCTGATCACGTTCGCCGCAGGACCGCCGGGAGGCCACCGCCCCACGGCATCTACAACAAGTCCGCCGCGAGCTCCGCGAGTTTGGAACGTTCGCCCTTCATCAGCTTCACGTGCGCCGCGAGCGCCTGCCCTTTCATGCGATTGTGACAATACACGAGACCGTTGCTCCGCGCATCCACGTAGGGATTGTCGATTTGCGCCGGGTCGCCAATGAGAATGATCTTCGATCCTTCAGAGATTCGGGTGATCACCGTTTTCACCTCGTGCGGTGTGAGCTGCTGCGCTTCGTCGAGAATGAAAAACCTCCGCGCGATCGAACGTCCGCGGATAAACGCGAGCGCTTCAATTTCAACCAAACCACTTTTCAACAATCGCTCGTAGGGCTTGACCACCGCCGCGTTGCCGTGGCCACCGTGGTGCCCCCCCTGCACCGTGTTCATCGGCGCCGACAATTGGTCATCGCGGTTCTTAAATTTCTTCGAGACTTTCTTCGCCGCGAACTGCGGCTCCTTGGCCGGCTTCGAGGGAATCAGCACTTCGAGCGCGTCGTGGTAGGGCTGCAGCCACGGCTTCATCTTCTCTTCGAGCGTTCCGGGCAAGAATCCGATGTCCTTCCCGAGCGCGATCACGGGGCGCGAAATCGACAGGCCATCATAGCGGGAGTGTTCAGCCGTAGTCTGGTGCAGCGCGCACGCGACGGAAATCAGCGTCTTGCCCGTGCCCGCCTTGCCGAAACACGTCAGCATGTGGATGCTCTCATCGAGCAAGGCATCCATGAAAAACTGTTGCTCAAGGTTGCGCGCGCGAATCGGAATACCCCCGGGCGCCTTGACGAAATCCGGCAGCTTCAGTCGGCGTACAATGCCTTCGCCATAATAGCGGGCCGGCATCGTCTTCCCTTCGTCCGAGCGCAGCAGGACGTATTCATTGAGGTAGAGCGGCTTCGTCGCATCATCACCCAAATCAAAAATTCCTTCAGAGCAGAAGCGTTGCAGTTCGTAAATATTCAGCGGCAGCTCGCGGTAGCTGGCTTCCTCATCCGTCTCGGGGACTTTGTCGTTGAGGTAATCCTCCGACTCGAGGCCCACGGCGCGCGCCTTGAGCTGCACGTTCACATCTTTGGTGACGAGAATCGTGGGCGGTGGATATTGCTCCTGCACAAAGAGCGCCGCTGCGATGATCCGGTTATCCTTCTTTGATAGATCCGGCAGAATCGCCCGCAGTCGATCCATCGCCGGGGAACTGCGCCCGCCATCCATCAAGTAGGGATTGATGATAATCGAGAGCGTGCCGCCGTTGGGTAACTCGACCCCTTCATGCATCGAACGCGAATCGGGTAAGAGCTCTTGCAGGATGCGATGCACCCGACGGGCATTGCGGCCGCGCTCCGTGGATTGTTCACCCTTAATGCCGTCGAGCTCCTCGAGGACCTCGACGGGAATCGCCAAATTATTCTCCTGAAATTTGTAGATCGATTGCGGGTCGTGCAGCAGAACGTTCGTGTCGAGCACAAAGGTCTTCACCTTCTTGGTTACGTTCCTTAGCCGCGAATTTGAGGCGGTCGCCTCGCGCAGAATTTCCATCGGTGTGGATATGTTGTGAATAAGTGAGCAACCCACCGACTCCGTGTCCATGCCAGACTTTCTTCAGGACAAATAAAACCGTCGGCTCACTCTGAGGAAGCCTGCGATCGAAACTCAAATGTCACAATCCCCTGCCCTCGCCCGACTCCGATTTGGACACCGCTCCGCCCACGCCGGCCGCCGGATGCCGCGGTTCAAGCTCGCGTGCCGCTAGGCGAATCTATTGACCGCTCGCTGGTTCGCGCCGCCATGCACCTCGACGAAATCAAACAAGCCCTCCTCGACTCCTACCGCACCGACGGCGGTATCAACCACCTCGACGGCACCAATCTGCCCTCGCAGGCCTCCGTCAACCAGCTCGCGGCGGACCTCATGCACCTGCTGTTCCCCGGCTATTTCGAAGAATCGGGCCTCACGGAACGCGCCCTGCCCGCCCACGTCACGCGCCTGCTCAAACAAATTGACGACCGCCTCGTGGCCGAGATCGAAAAATGCCTCCGCTTCGCCAAAGTCGCGCACCCCTCTGCCCAAGCCCGCGAGCGCGCCACCGCTTTCCTCAGTCAGTTCCCCGCCCTGCGCAAACTGATCCAGACCGACGTCACCGCCGCCTACAAGGGCGACCCCGCCGCCCGCAGCGTGGAGGAAATCATTGTCGCGTATCCGTGCGTCTTGGTCATCTCGCTACAGCGTCTTGCCCACGTGCTCTACCATCTCGGGGTGCCGCTGCTCCCGCGCCTCCTCACCGAATACGCTCA
>CAMATV010000162.1 GCA_945861235.1 Opitutus sp. GAS368 | reverse complement strand
GTGCCAAGAAATTGAAAGGCGGCCATACCGATGGCGAAAGGACCGTCGCTCATGGTGCGGCAGCTTTGTTTTTGCGTTTCGCGCCACCACCGCCGCCACCGCCGAGTTCGGTCGCGCGGGCGGGGTCGTGTTGGGGATTGGGCGTGGGCAAGCGCGCGCCGACCCGCGTGCGCCACGCGGCGAGCGCATCGCGGAGTTCGCGGGCGCGGGCGGGCTCGCGGGTGGCGAGATTGTTTTTCTCAGCGGGATCAGCAGCGAGATTGTAGAGTTCGAGCACGTTGCCTTCAAAGAACTCGATGAGCTTCCAATCGCCCCGACGGAGCGAGCTGGCGGGAGTGCTGTGGTGGTAGTGCGGCAAGTGCCAGTAGAGGGTATTCCGGGCAAGCGTCGCGGCGGGATTGCGCAGGTGCGCAGCGAGACTCACGCCGTCCTGCGGCTGCGTGGTGGGCAAAGTGGCACGGCCCAGTTCGACCAAGGTCGGATAGATGTCGTGCGTGATGGCAGGAGTCCCTGATTCGCGACCGGCGGGGATGGTGCCGGGCCAGCGCGCGATTGCGGGAATGCGAACGCCGCCTTCGTAGAGCGTGCCTTTTTCGCCACGGAGCGGGTCGTTCGAGGTAACAATTCGTCCACTCTGCTCGTGCTCGATGCCGCCGTTGTCGGAAAGGAACAGGATCAACGTGTTCTCGGCGAGGCCGGCGGCATCCACGGCGGCGACAATGCGGCCGACCGATGCATCGAGTTCGGCGAGGAGACCGGCGTAAAGCGGGTTGCTGGGGTATCCGGGCTGTGGTGACTTGGCGGAGAACTTCTTTTCGAGTTCAGGCGTCGTGGAAAGCGGGATATGCACGGCGTAGTGCGAAACTTGGAGGAGGAACGGTTGCGTGCGGTGCTGGCCGATGAATTCAACGGCGCGGTCGGTCAGGAATTCCGCGGTGCGTTGTGGCGCGGCGCGACCGGCGACGGCCGGCTGGGTATGACCCTGCGTTTCATGCGCGGTTTTCCAACCCTGTTGCGTGGGGCCAAAACCGGCGCCGCCGAGGTGCCATTTTCCAAAGTAGCCGGTTTGGTAGCCGACCACGCCGAGCCGTTCGGCAAACGTCTCGACTTCGAGCGGGAGTTGTAACGGCACAGCCGGATCGGTGAGACGTGCGTAGGGGCGGCGATGGCCGGGGATGTGTTGCGTGATGCCGAAGCGCGCCTGGTCCTGGCCGCTCTGAAGATTGGTGCGCGTGGGCGAACAGACGGGGCCCGCATAGAATTGAGTAAAGCGCAGGCCCTGGCGCGCGAGGCGGTCGATGTGCGGCGTCTCGTTGAACTTATTGCCATAGCAGCCGAGGTCGGCCCAGCCGAGATCATCGGCAAGGATGAGAATGATATTCGGTTTCGTCGCCTGCGGGAACGCGACCGTGGCCAGAGCAAACACCCAGGTAACAATACAGGGAAGACGAAGCATTTTCATGGATGGGGATAAATGGATACCCAAAGCGCGATCGCGTTTACTCGCTGATGCGGCCGGGAAGATAGCCGACCATGCGGCCGATGTAGTCGGTCACATCCTTATTGGCCGGATCTACGTAGGTGGCGGCGCGGATGGCAGGGATGAGTGGGCGGGCGCGGGTGCCGAGACGGGCGACCAAACTCAGCGCGGAAAGACGCGCGAAGCCATCGTCGGCGCGCAGCGCTTCGGCAATCACCTCCAGTGCCCGGTCGAGTTGGCCGAGGCCGGCCAGTGCTTCGGCCGCGGCGAGTCGCACATCGGGCGAGGGATCGGCGAGCGCGGCGGCGAGGGCAGCCGCGGCGGGCCGCGCGGCGGCACCGAGGCGAATGTGACCGAGGGCACCCCACCAGCGCACGGCGGCGTCGGCGTCGCGCAGCAATGCGCCCAAAGCGGGGAGCTCCTCGGCGGTGGCACGACCGGCGAGATCGGCGGCGCGGCGGAGCGCAGGCAGCGGATTGCGCTGTGGATCGGTGGCGAGCGTGTAGAAATCGCCGCCGCGGCGGCGCGCGTGCAATTCACGCTCGGGCAGCAAGCCGAGGTCGCTGGCGGCCTCCATCTGCGCGGCGAGCAGCGTGCGCAGCCGGATGAGTTCGGCGGCGTAGACGGGATCAGCGGCGAGGTTATTGATCTGCCACGGGTCGCGCTGCACGTCGTAGAGTTCTTCGACGGGCTTCGTCGCGGCGAAGAATCGCGCCGGCGGGCCGGAGAGTTTGCCCGCGCGGTGGAGTTGCTCCCAAACGGGTGTGCTGGCATGCTGCCAGTTGTAACTCATGAACTGGCCGTAGGGCAGGTGCGGCTGAAAATTGCGCAGATACTGGAAACGATGGTCGCGCACGTAGCGGATGGTGTCCGCGCATTCACCCTGGCGGTCTTTGCCACCAAAGATGAAGCCACGCGGGGCAGCGGCTTTCGCCCCGAGGAACGCGGTCCCTTGAAAATGGGCGGGCAAGTCGAGGCCGGCGAGGCTCAAGACGGTGGGGGCGAAATCGACAAAACTAACCATGCGGTCGGTGGTGCCACCGGGTGCGGCGGGCGCGAGGTGCCGCCACTTGGGCGGGAAGCGCACGAGCAGCGGCACGTGCAGGCTCGGACCCCAGGCCCACATCTTGATGCCGGGCATCCCGGTGCCGTGATCGGAAAAGAAAAAAACAAGGGTGTCGTCGGCGAGACCGTCGGCCTCAAGTTCGGCGAGCACGTCGGCCACTTGGTAGTCCATGGCGGTGACGTTTTCATAGTGCCGCGCCCACTCGCGGCGAAACTCGGGCGTATCGGGATGGATCGGCGGGACCGTCACCTTGGCGGGATCGCGGCGCTGGGCGGGCGTGAGGCGGCGGGTGTTCTCCCGGTATTTTTCTTCGGAGCAGAAGAGCTGGCTCTGGTGGGTAACGACGAAATTGAACACGGAGAAAAACGGCTGGCCCGGAGTGCGCTTCCGCCAGTGCGCGCGGTTGCTCGATTCATCCCAGGTGGCACGCGGCGTGGCGAAGTTGTAGTCCTCCTTCACGTTGTTCGAGGCGTAGTAACCGGCGGCGCGGAGGTAGGCGGGGAAGAGCTTGAAGTCCGCGGGCAGGGGCGCGTGCGAGCGCATCGGGTGCGTACCAAGACGGAGCGGATAAACCCCTGTGATGAGACACGAGCGGCTCGGCGCGCAGACGCCGGTGTAGGCAAAAGCCTGTGTGTAGCGCACGCTCTCGCGCGCGAGGGCATCGAGCCGCGGGGTGACCGCGAAAGCGTCGCCATAGGCACCGAGGTGCGGGCTGGTGTCCTCGCAGGTGATCCAAAGGATGTTGGGGCGCGCGGGCTCCGCCGCGGAAATGGCCCCCACGAGCAGGACACTGATGAAGGGCAATCGCAGGAGGCGCATGACGAACTGATATTTACCGACTGCGCGTGGCGGCGACGATGGCGGCGAGGCGGGCTTTCAGATTTTCGCCGACCTCGGAATTTTTCGCGAAAACATCGGTCTTTTCCCCGGGATCTTTCGCGAGGTCGAAGAGCTGGAACTGCGGGGCCGGCGTACGTTGCAGCGGTTGTTCGACGATTTCGTTGTTCGCGAACTTAGTTTCGTAACGGACCAGTTTCCAGTCGCCGACGCGGAAGCCAAAGTTGCCCGTGCCGCCGTTGTCCTGCTGGACGTAGTGGTCGCGGCCCTTCGCGCCAGGTTTACCGAGGAGGGCGCCGGAGACGTCGATGCTGTCACCGCAGGCGTCGGCCGGGAGGGCGGTGCCGGTGAGGGCGGCGAGGCTGGCGGCGAGGTCGATGGTGGAGACGACCTCTGCGGAGACACCGGGCTGGATGCGGCCTTTCCAACGGGTGATGAAGGGCGTGCGCGTGCCGCCTTCGTAGACGCTGTATTTTCCGCCGCGATACGGGCCGCCCGCGCGGTGATCGCCGCGTTGCTCGAGCGCGCCGTCCTTGTAGCCGTCGTCCATGACGGGACCGTTGTCGGAGCAGAGGACGATGAGCGTTTTCTCGGCGAGGCCGAGACGGTCGAGAGTCTTCATGAGCTCGCCGACGGACCAATCGAACTCGGCAATGGAGTCCCCGCGGAAGCCGAGCTTGGTCGCGCCGTGAAAGCGCTCGTGCGGCATGCGCGGAACATGGAGGTCGTGCGAGGCGAAGAAGAGAAAGAACGGCTGGGCGCGATGGGCTTCGATCCACGTGTTAGCTTTCTCGATCCATTTGTCACCGAGGTCTTCGTCGCGGAAGCGGGCGGTCTTTCCGCCAGTGTAAAAGCCGATCCGGGAAATGCCGTTATGGATGGTGGCGTTGTGGCCGTGAGACCAATCCATCTTGAGCGTGGCGCGGTGAGATTGGCCGGTGGGGTGGTCGCCGTCGGGTTTTTTGTCACCGACCCAGAGCGGATCTTTCGGGTCGAGATTCAGCACGCGGTCGTTCTCCACATAGACCTGCGGGACGCGGTCGTTCGTGGTGGGCAGGAGGAAATTGTAATCGAAGCCGAGCTCGCGCGGACCGGGCGCGATGACGCCGTTCCAATCAGGGCCTTTGCCTTCGGCACCGAGACCGAGGTGCCATTTGCCAATGACAGCGGTTTTGTAGCCGGCAGCTTTGGCGATGTCGGCGATCGTAAACGTGTCTGGCGGGACCACGAGGTGGCCGTTAGGCGGGGCCACGCCCGTGCCTTTGCGCCGGAAGGCATAGCTACCGGTGAGAAACGAGTAGCGCGTAGGCGTGCAGGTGGAAGCGGAGCAGTAACCGCTCGTAAAACGCAGCCCTTCAGCGGCGAGGCGGTCGATGTTCGGCGTCTTGAGTGCGGTGGCACCATTGGCGGAGATGTCGCCGTACCCGAGGTCATCGGCCATGATGACAATGACATTAGGTTTCTCAGCGGCGAGAAGCGGTACGAGGCTGGCAAGGAGAACAACGACTACGGAGCGCATGGGATGAAGAGCGAGGGATTGAGAGCAGGCACGACCGCGAGAGGAAAAAATCACTTGGCGGTGGGAGTGGATTTTTTTGCGCCGCCCTTTTTTGCGGCGGGAGATTTTTTGGCGCCGCGTTGGTCGAGCGGGAGGAGCGCGCCACCACGGGCGTTCATCTCGGCGTCGCACAGCGCGCGCATTTGGCGGAGCGTCGCGGCGTGGGCGGGATCGGGGGCGAGGTTCACGAGTTCGTCAGGATCACGCTGGAGGTCGTGGAGAAATTCGTAGACGGGGGTCTGGTCGAAATAACGGGCGTAAACGTAGCGCTCACCGCGCACCCCCTCCCAGGTGAGCGTTGGGGCGAGGTCGAGGTGCTCGCAGAAAAAATGACGACGCCACTCTGCAGACGCGCCGCTCTGGATGAGCGGGGCGAGGCTGCGGCCCTCGTAGGAGGTCGGAGGCTTCACGCCGGCCCAGTCGAGGAACGTCGCGGGCAAATCGACATTGAGCGCCATCTGGTCGAGGACCCGACCGCGCTGGGCTTTCGGCAGACGCGGGTCGTAGATGACGAGCGGGACGCGCAGCGCTTCCTCGAAGTGCGACCATTTGCCCTGAAAGCCACGGTCGCCGAGGTAGTAGCCGTTGTCGGCGCTATAGACGATAATGGTGTTATCGGCGAGGCCGGCACGTTCGAGTGCGGCGACCACGCGACCGATGGCGCGGTCGATACCACTAATCATACGAAGGTAGGCGCGGACGTTCGTTTGATATTTTTCCGGCGTGTCGTAGCTCCAGAAGAAGCGTTCACGATTGATCGATTGTTTCAGGAAATCGGGATGGCGGTCGTAAATCGCCGGATCACTGAGGCGCGGAGGAGCGATGGTGCGGTCTTCGTAGAGGCCATCGACGGACGGCGGCCACGGGTAGTGTCCAACGCCGGGGCGACGGTCGTTGTCCTCGGCGTGCGCGGCGTTGAACCAGAGATTGAGGCTGAACGGCTGACCCTTGGGCTGCGTTTGGAGAAACTCGATGGCGCGATCGGCGACGAGATCGGTTTCGTGCCGCGTCGTGCCGTCGGCCTGCGGTTTCAGGTAAGGATTGCGGCCGATCGTTTCATAGCGATCGAACTGGGCGGCGGGGTTAAAGCCGGGCGGGGATTGCATGTGCCATTTTCCAAAATGACCGGTGCGATAGCCGGCGGCGCGGAGCTGCACGGGGAAAATGGTGCCGAGGGCGGCCGGAGTCACTCGGGGGATGGCGTCGCGTTGCGCGTGCGAGCGGGCCCACTGGCCGGTGAGGACGACGGAGCGGCTGACCCAGCACACGGCTGTCGTGACAAAAGCATTACTAAACCGCACGCCGTCTTGAGCGAGGCGGTCGATGGTCGGCGTCTGCACAATCGGGTGACCGGCGACGCCGAGCGTGTCGTGCCGCTGATCGTCGGCAAAGAAGAAGACGATGTTGGGCGGCTGAGGGACTGCGCCGGCAGCGCTCAACGCAAGACCGAGCGCCGCAATGGCAGGAAGAGCGAGGGGGCGGAGTCGCATGGGAGTACGGGGCACGATTGCCGATCAGGGCGTCCAGGTCGTTTGCGCGGTGCGACCTTCGGGGCGCCACCACGCGTCGAGCTTGGCGGCGAGCGCGGCGACGACGGCGGGATTCTGCGCGGCGAGGTTTTTATTCTCGTGCGGATCGGCGAGGAGATCGAAGAGCTGCGGGCGTTTTTCGTCGCGGGGGTTCGACGACGCGTAGCGCGCGCTGACGGCGCCGTCGTAGGTGAGCAGCAGTTTCCACTTTCCTTCGATGACCCAGCGGTAGACGAGACTGTCGGCGGGGCGATCGATGTTGGCGATGTCATGGGCAAACGTCTCACCATACGCGATGGTGCGCGGCGTCGGCTGGCCGCTTTTCAGAATCGGCAGGAGGTTGTAGCCGGGGAGATTCTTCGCCGCAGGGAGTCCAGCGGCGGCGAGCGCGGTCGGGACAATGTCGATACTGGAGCCGAGTTGTTCGCCGCGATTGCCGGGCTGAATGACGCCGGGCCAGCTGAAGAACGTGGGCTGGCGGATGCCGCCTTCGTTGGCGGATTGTTTCGAACGCGGGGCGAAACCGGCGGCGTTCGCCTGCTGGATCCAGCCGTTGTCGCCGATGTAGACGACGAGCGTGTTTTGCGTGAGACCCTTGGCCTCGAGGCGGGCGAGCAGTTGGCCACAGGTTTCGTCGAACCACTCGACCATCGCGTAATAGCGGGCGATGTGATCCGACGCGATGCCCTTGGCCTTGTATTTTTGGAAAAGATGGTCGGGGGGCGTGTGCGGCGTATGCGGCAGAAACGGCGCATACCAGACAAAGAACGGTTTTTTTTCGGTGGTCGCGTGATCGATGAAGTCGAAGATCGGGGTCAGCCCTTCGCGGCCGATTTTGAGTCCGTCGTCGCCGTGGCGTCCGCCGGGTTTCGGAAAACCGCGCGTCATACCGTGCGTGAAACCGCCGCGTTGGGAGCTGCCTTCCCACCATTTTCCCGATTGGTGGCTGAGGTAACCCTGCTCGCCGAGGAGCTTCGCGATCGACGGCTGCTGATAGAACTGCGCAATGAGTTTTTC
>CAMATV010000161.1 GCA_945861235.1 Opitutus sp. GAS368 | reverse complement strand
GCGATCCGCCCTGGCGCGAAGGGCGACATCACGCCAGCGGCCGGCGAGACCTCGAGCCCGTTCGTCGCGTGGTCCGATCAGAAGAGCGGTATCTACATCCAAACCCCGCTCGTTTACCGCGACCTGCTCTACTGCGGGTCGAACGCCGGCATCCTGAAGTGCATGGACGCTCGGGACGGCAAGGCGCACTATCAGGAGCGCGTGGTGCCCGTCGCCGCCGGCTTTTCGGCGTCGCCGGTGGCCGGAGATGGCAAAATCTACTGCACCAGCGAGGAAGGCGACGTGCATGTGATCGCCGCTGGCCCGGAGTATCGGAAGCTCGCCGTCAATCGCCTTGAGGAACCCGCGATGGCCACCCCCGCCATCTCGGAGGGGCAGCTTTATTTCCGCACGCTGAATTCATTGGTCGCGGTCGGCTAGCCCGCATCCATCACTTTTTTAAAAAAATGTCACAGAGCGCACCGAGTTCGACACCAGGGCTCACCGAGCAAAGTCCGTTCTGATACGATTCTCTCACGATGGCCACGCTTGTAATCGAATCCTTTCCCGAGTCTCTCCACGTTCGGCTCGGCCTGTAGTTTGCCGCAGCAGCCGATCCGAAGTTCAGACCTTCTGGCATAGGTTGAGGCGTTTTTTGCGATTTTCAGAGAGAGGAGACCGTTTTGAGCAGGAGACAGGGGGCGAACCAAACCTGACCGCTTTTTGCGCGGAAGACGGTCCGTCGCTGTCCTGTGATAGCGATCCGCGGCCTTTGGCTATCCGGAATTGAGCGCCGGGACAGCCCATCGGTTGCCTGTCGTATCCGGAATTCCGATTCTGATCACTCGCTGACGCAATACCGCCATGACTCCAAAATCTGGGCTTCGTCAGGCTGGAAATTTCACTTTCCGAAACCTGACCCGTTCAGAGTTTCTTCGCGCTCGGCTACGGTTTCTTCGTCGCGGCCTTCGGTTCGCTCGGGACGTCGCGCTTGGCCACCCACGACACAGCACGCTCCACCATGAAGCCGAGCCCGTCGGTCATTTCTGGATGCGGGCTGAACACGAACACGCGGCCTTGCGCGAAATTGGCGCGAACGATCGCCGACGTGCCCGCCATGATGCCTTCCGGTGCGCCTTTCTTGGCGATCTCGGTGCGGTAGAGGGCGAGGCTCTCGTATTCCGGGGCGTGCGGATTGTCCCACTCGCGGCGACCCAGCAGCGGACCCTGCGCATAGTGGATCGCGAGGCGTTCGGCCCCAGCGCCGAAGAAAATCTTGGCGGCCGGCGATAGCTCCACTTCGACCGTGCCGGTGCCGCGCGCCCAGTGCTTCCGATCAATGGCCCGCGCCTCGATGAGGCCAAGGGACCACTCGTAGTCGTCGGTCGCCAGATACGCGCCCGCGCAGATGCCGATGAAGCCACCGCCGTTGCGCACAAACTCGCGCACCGCCTCGCGGCCCGGGGCTTCGAGCGCGCGGCCTTGGCCACCACCGCTCCCGCCCGGATGAATCAGCACATCGAAGTCCTTCAGTTTGCCACGGCGAATCTCGGCCGGGCTGAGGTGCGAAATTTGCAAGGCCGGGGTGCCTTTCGCCGCGCCGAGCGCCGAGATGACGTTGGCGCGACTTGGACCGGCGCCGGGTCCTTGGTAAACGGCCACTCGGATCGGACGGTCGATGTCATCCGCGGCGGGCGATTGCAGGGCAAAGGCCAACAGGCTGGTCAGGATGAGCAGTGGTTTCATGGAGGGGGCTCACGCTTTGCCAATTTCGCGTAGACGGCAACCTCACTGCCGCGAGGTTTTCAACGGCGAGCTACACAGCGATCTATTGCGCCTTGGAGAGGCTTTCAATTAATTGCTCGAACGCCTTGAGATATCGCGGCAGTTCGGTCGCCAGCGCAGTGGCGGCAGTTTCGCGATAGACGTGCACTGCTTGATTGCGCGCCTGCAGGATGTCGAACCAGACGGTCTCGTCCTCGATCCAACCGAGTTGAAACGCCTGCGCGAAGGCTTGGCGTGGTCCGGCGCTCGCCAAGCCTTGCGCGTGCGCGAGCCGCTGGAGGAGTTTCCACGCCACTTCGTAAGCGAGCTCGAAACGGAGGATTGCCGAATCACGGTCGCGGTCGTGTCCGCCGGCCTGCCACGCGGTCACTGCCTCACTCCAGCGCGCGACGATGCGCGTCAAGTTTCCGCGTACTGAATCACTCGGCTCCATCGATCAGTTCCCTCATTTGCCCCGATGCACATTGCCGAAATTCCGGCGTTACAGTGGAAAAATCCACAAGGTCGATGGGGCGCACGGTTGGGAGCAGCTCCACCGCTAGCGCCAGCTCGCGTCGCAAGGCGGCGCGTCCGGAGGCGGTTTCCGTCGGGTCCGTTTCGTAGCCGAGATCGAGATCCGCGCCGGCGGGTGCAAGTGGCCACGCGGGCGCGGCCGATCCAAAAAGGAACACCCGCGTCCGTTTTTGCGCGAAACGCTCCGCGAGCGCGTGCAATTCCACGCGGAGGCGTGGGGAGACTGGTTTCAATGCCCGCATGGAGCCCCAAATTGGCCGCTTGCGGCGGCGCGTCAACGTCCGACGCGGTTCACGCCGGACGGAGTTCAGGCGAACGCACGGCTGTTTTTGACCGCATAGGACAATGCCTCCGCGACGAGGGCCTCGTAGCTCCAGCCGGGGACGACCCGAAGGGGCCAACCCGCTGGTTGCTGCAGACCTCGCGCTGGGGTGGGCGATCCCAATGGCACCACCAGCGATCAGCGGGTTGACCCCTTCGCGCTGCCGCTCACCCGCGTGGAGGTGGCCCGGCTCTGGACCGTGGTGCGGAAGATCGCTTCCGGGTGATCCTGCGTTTGATCTACGCGACCGGGCTGCGGCAGAAGAACGACGTTGCAGTCCGCCGCTTTCCGGCCAAGCCAACAACCCCGAAGTCATGAGATACCCCCTCCCGATTGAGCTGCCGAAATTGCCGCCGCCTTCCTCTACCAAACCGCCAATACGCTTTGCCACGGCTGTCACGCTTCGGTCGAGAACGGCAGTCGGCCAAACCGTGATGAGACGACTCTCCGCAGCCGTTCTCGCGTTCCTCCTGATGGCTCCAACTGTGGTGGGTCGCGCCGCGCAGCGGCCGCCGAACATCATCGTCATCCTCGCGGATGACCTCGGCTGCGGCGACATCAGCCTTTACCACGGCTGGGTGAAAACACCGCGGATTGATCGGATGGCCCAGGAAGGCATGACTTTCACCGATTTCCATTCCAACTCGTCGGTGTGCAGCCCCACGCGCGCCGCGTTTCTCACCGGGCGCTATCAGCAGCGCGTCGGCATTGTTGATGTGATTGTCGGCAAGAATGAACCGGACGCAGGGATTCCCCCAGCGACGCCGACCATTGCGAGGGTGTTTCAAAAGAATGGCTACGCGACGGCTCTGTTCGGCAAATGGCATTGCGGTTATGAGAACAAGTTCAATCCCGTCCACCTCGGTTTCAATGAATTCGTCGGCTTCCTCCACGGCGGGGCGGATTACCACCTGCACGGCGCCTGGCGCAACGGGCTGGAGCCGCAGGATGTGCAAGGCTACTCGACGGACATCATCACCGACAAGAGTGTGGATTTCATCAAGCGGCACAAAGACACGCCGTTCTTTCTCTACGTCGCGCACCAGGCGGTTCATAATCCCTACCAGACCCGGGACGATACGCCGGAGAGGCGCGAGCCGGGTTGGAAACCCAACGCGGTAAACGATGTCAACCGGCCGCGCTACCAGAGGATCCTCGAGGATCTGGACCAAAGTGTCGGCAAGGTTTTGGACACCGTCAGCCAGTTGGGACTTGCCCAAGACACGCTGGTGTTCTTCTGGTCGGACAACGGCGACGTGCGGATGAGTCCGGCCGAACGGCCATTTCGTGGCAGCAAGTTCAGCCACTACGAGGGCGGACACCGGGTGCCGGCCGTGGCTTGGTGGCCGGGCAAGATCGGGGCCGGCACAAAGTCGGACGCCTTGCTGGCCGGGTTTGATCTCTTCCCGACCCTGACCGACATCGCTGGCATCGCAAAGGACAACCCGACCCACCTCGACGGCATCAGCGCCAAGGGACACTTCCTGCACGGCAAGCCGATGGCCGCTCGCGACGTCTTTTTCGGCTACGAGCCCAAGCTCGGCACGGCGATGCGTCATGGTGACTGGAAGATGATTTTGAAGGGCGACGACCTTCAGCTTTACAACCTCAAAGATGACCTGAAGGAAACCACGAACGTCGCCACTGCGAAACCGGAAATCACCGCACTGATGCGCCAGGCCATCGAGCGATTCAAGCAAACGGTGACCCCGGGTTCGTAGCACCATCAACGATGGAGCATGCCGGCGAATTTGTGGCTCAACGCGAGACGGCCGCACGGCGAGACGATGCTATGAGGACGGCGCAATGGTTTCACTTTTCCGCAGCCGACGGTTTCTTGGGACGCGCGGCAGACGCGCTACCGTGTAAGGCTTTGCCGTGGCACCGGAGGTCGCAAACGGTGCGCTCATCGGTCACTCATCGCCTCGGAGAGTCCGGTCGACGGGTGACCGGACTCACCACTCCATCGTAACGGTCGTGACATAACTCCGCGCCTCGACCGGGCGCTGCCACGTGTAGTTGTTGTCCTGTTCGGAGTCTTCGCCGAGGAGGTTGTTGACGTTGAGCTGGGCCGTGAAGTGGTGGCGGAGGCAAGAGGCCCGGCCGGCAAGCGAGGAATTACAGTCGAAGCTGCAGCCGCGCTTGGGCCAAAGGAGAAGGGGTGGCCGAGCGCGCAATGGCGGAATCGTCGCGGGAACAGTCAGAGCGGGGCAGCAGTGGCATCCGGTGACGAGGACGGACCGATCAGAATTCCAGGGTGTTGCTGAGCACAAAGGTCCGCGGTTCGGGCACGCGCCACCGGATGACCTCGCCGCGTCCGGTGCCGTCGTCGAGACCGCTGATGGGTTCGAGATCGCGGTCGTCCAGGACATTGCGGACGTTCAGCTGCACGCGCCAACGGATGGGGCGAGCCGTGGCGAGTTTGATGGTGCGCCCATAGGAAATCCAAAGTCCGGTGTCCCAGCTGGTGGCGCCCTTGATCGGGGCGTCGGGCCGGGAGAGACCTGCGCTGGTGGCGAGATAGCCGATGGTGCGCGCACTGCGGTAGTTCAGGCTGCTGCCCACGCCGACGCCCTTCAGTGCGCCTTCGGAGAAACGATAGTTCGTCACGAAGTTAGCGGTGTATTTGGGTATGCTGGTGGTCGAGACGCCGCTCAGGGCGGCGATGCGGCCGATGCCGGCGCCGTAGGCATTGAGCAGGGCGCCGATGTTCCCGGCAGTACCGGCTTCAGCGCCGCCGGTGCGGTCGAGGAATTTTTCGATCTGATCCTGAGGAGTGGTGGGGAGCGTGGCGTCGATGACGCCATTGCCGTTGAGGTCGCGGCTCGGGAAGGCGCGGAAGAGGGGTTCATACTCGGCCCAGTATTTTTTCAGGACCGGCCCGATGTTGCTCTGTTGATTTTCCTGCGCACCGGCGTTGAAGCTGACCCGCCAGTTGGCGGTGGGATTGGCGGTAAGGGAAAATTCGTAGCCCTGGGCGACGTAGTCCTGGTAGTCGGTGAAAGCCTGCGCGGGGCGATACGGCGGCTGGATGTATTTAATGTCGCCGGAGAGCGCGGCGGCGGTGTTCCAGAGCGTGTTGGTCGCGTTGGTGAAATTGAAATTTCCGAGTTGGTTGCGGATCGTCGCGACCGCCTGCCCCTGCATATCGGTTTTCCAACGACTGAGGGAGGCCTGCACTTTGCCGCCGAAGAGCGCGACCCGAGCGCCGGTCTCGGTGCCCTTGCCCTGGGCATTGACGATCGGATTGCTGTAGAGATCGCTCGCGAAGGCATCCTGGAGCACGAGACTGCTGGACTCGTTGTAGAAAAAGCGGAGCCACTTGGTGGCGACCACGACGACGCCCTTGGAAAACGTGTTGGCGGGCTGGACGGTTTTGACGTTCACGCCGTCGCGCGCGTTGTAGGGCACGGGATCGGGGTAGAGGGCGGAGACCGGGTCGATGGGCAGGCTGCGGCTGTAGAGGGTGCGCTCGTCCTTGCGCCAGCCGAAGAGCGTGATCACGCGCTCGTCGAGCCAGTAGTTGTGCGTCGCGAAGATGCGCGTGTCGACGCGGGTGTAACGAAGCACGGGCGGGCCGCCATTGGCGAAGCCGGGTGTCACGCCGTTGGCCTCGGAGGGCAAGGTCGCCTGGAGGGCGGCGATGTTGTCGCTACTGGCGAGACGCGGATATTTGTCCCAGAGGCTGGGCATGAAGTTCACGCCGGTGGCCGGATCGAAATAGAACCGATATTGCATCAAGTTGTTGGCGGCGCCGGGGGCGGCGGACCACGTCGAGGCGAGGCCCGGGACGTTGGTCTTGAGCGGCGTGAGGTTGCGGAACGTGGCGTTGTTCACGCCGCTGTAGGGACTTTTCTGCTGCTCGACGAGGCCGGCAAAGCGGTGACGACCGAACCAGCGGCCGAAGCGTGGGAAATATTGCTTGAAATCGAGTTCGTAGGAAACGGTGGCGCGGGCGATCTCAAGGCTGTTTTTAATGAAGAAGATCACGCCGGGGCCGCCACCGGCGTCGTAGTAATATTTTCCGTAGTTGGGATTTGGGGCGCCGCTGGGGAGCACGGCGTTCGGGTCAACTTGCAGGGTGTCATTCGCGGCGGGTTTGGAGTAGTCGGCGAAGCGGTCGCTGAACTGGCGGTTATAGGTGAGTTCGAAATCGAGATTCGGCAGAACGTTTTGCTGGAGCGATGCGGTGAAGGCGCGGAAGTCGACCTGCGTGCCGTCGGAATAGCCCATGAGGTTGGTCTCGACGGGAAAGGGGAGCGCGAACGATTCGCGGCCGGTGACACCGTGGATGCTGCCGCCGAGCGCGGGCGTGGTGATGCGGGTCTTGCCCATGCGGAACCAATTCATCGGGGCGATGGTTGGCGTGGCGCCGTCGACGATGAAGATGGTGTTGGCGCCGCTCAATTGCTCGAGGCCGGGGATGGGGGTATTCGCGAGGACCGAACCGGCGGTCGTCACCGTAGGCCGGCTGGCGGCGGGCAGCGTCGTCCACGAGCTGAAGGCATCGGAGTAGGTGAAGCCGCGCGCGAGCGAGCGGCGGCGCTGGTCACCGTCTTCGAAGGTCGCGTCGATGATGGTCTTTTTCCAGGGCTGAAAACGCAGCGCGGCATAGGTGCGGCGGTGGAGATTCTCATCCGGCTTGAAGTGCGAGCCGCGATCGTCGTCGAGGCGCGCGAGGCGGAGGCCGAGCACGCGCGGGACGAGGGGGAAGTTGGCGTTGAGGCTCGTGCGAAAGCCGGAGTTGGAATCGACCTTGAGGTCGAGCTCGTAGGTGGAGCGGTTGAGATTGGCGCGCTGCGAAACGGCGTTGGAAATGCCGCCGGGATTGCCGAGACCGTAGAGGATGGCGTTGGGGCCGCGCGTGAAACTGATGCGCTCGGTGTTGTAGATGTCGGC
>CAMATV010000160.1 GCA_945861235.1 Opitutus sp. GAS368 | reverse complement strand
AGCAGGAAAAAACTTCCGGCTAGAGCGCGGAATGCTGCAGAGGGGAGGCGAAGCATGGCGTTACCAAACGATCTCCCTCCCGCTGCGCAAGTCTCGGCGCACTGAAAATTGCACCGGCGAGATTCGATCAGAACGTGTGAATGAACAATCCTGAGCGCAGCTTCGGCTCAAACCACGTGCTCTTCGGTGGCATGATCTGGCCGGCATCCGAAATATCCATCAGTTGGCCCAGGGTCACGGGGAACATCGAAAACGCGACGCCGCCCTCGGCATCGATGCGTTTCACCAATTCTGCCGTGCCGCGGATACCGCCCACAAAATCGATCCGCTTACTCGTCCGCACATCTGCGATCCCGAGGATGGGCGCGAGTAATCTGTCTTGGAGGACGCTCACGTCGAGCCGTCCGACCGGATCCGCCTGGGGATCGAGCGGACAGCGGAGCCCATACCATTTTCCCGCGAGATACATGCTTACGTGGCCGATCGCGGTGGGGGTCGGCGCGGCGTTCTCGGTGAGCCCGCCAAAAATAGTCTGCACCTTTGCCAGCAGCTCGACTGGCTGAAGACCGTTCAAGTCTACGACGATGCGGTTATAGGGCAGAATCTTCAGCTCGCTCGCTGGGAAGAGCACGCACAGGAACCAATTGTAATCCTCGCTGCCGGTATGCTGAGGATTGCGCTCGCGCCGTGCGCGGGCTACGCGCGCCGCACTCGCCGCCCGGTGATGACCGTCCGCGATGTAGGTCACGGGTACGCGGCCAAAGGCCTGCACCCACTCGGCGCCACCCGCCACCCGCCACACGGTGTGCTGAATGCCGTCCGGTGCCGTGAAATCGTGGAGCGGGGTCTCCTTCACCTGGGCGTTGACGAGCGCGGTGACCCCGGCTTCGTCGCGATAGGTGAGAAACACCGGGCCCGTATTCGCACTGAGCGTGTCGATGAGTTTGGTGCGATCGTCCTCTTTGTCCTTCCGCGTCTTCTCATGCTTCTTGATGAGCTCCGCGTCGTAGTCCTCGACGTGACAGACCGCGACCAACCCGCGTTGGCGGTGCGTGCCCATCCGCTGCTCATAGACATAGAGGCACGGGCCGGTCTCGCGACCGAGCGAGCCGTTGTGTTGCAAGGCGACGAGGTTTTCGTGCGCCTTCGCATACACGCTGTCGCTGTAAGGATGGGTGTCGGCCGGGAGATCAATCTCCGCGCGGTCGACGTGCAACAGGCTGCGCGGTTTGCCGACCGCGAGGGCCGCGGCCTCGGTGGCGTTGACGACATCATAGGGCACGCAGGCCACTTCTGACGTGTGCACAGGATTGGGAACGAGACCCTGGAAGGCGCGAATTCTCATGGAAAGCCCGCCATGCAGCCGGCCGGGCTGCCCCGCGTCAAGCGGACGCACCGTCACGAAAAAACAAAAAAACCCTCCGTTGCCGGAGGGTTTGAAAAGGGGCGAGTTGACTCGCTCGATCGCGGGCTCGGCTTACTTCTTCGCCGCGCCGCGCTTGAACTTCGTCGTGAACTTCTCGACGCGTCCCGCGGTATCGACGAGGCGCTTCTCGCCGGTGTAGGCGGGATGCGAATCCATCGTGACGTCACGCGCGACCATGAAATATTCCACGCCGTCGACCAACTCTTTACGAGCGGACTTCATGGTGGATTTCGTGAGGAAACGCTTGCCGGTTCCAATGTCGTGGAAGCAAACGTTGTTCAGAGTGGGATGTCCTTCGGCTTTCATCGCAGGTGTAGAGGGTTAGTTAGCCTTGGCGCGCTTTGTATCGCGGCTCGACTTTGTTGATGACGTAGATCTTGCCCTTGCGACGGACGACCTGGCAGGCAGGGTGACGCTTCTTGGCGGATTTGATGGAGGAGACAACTTTCATAAAAGGGGTGAAAACAGAGAGCCGATTACCCTCTGTCAACTGAAATGTCCCCTCCGGCCGAAAACGCACGAATCGGCGCGCTGGCGCCGAAAATTTCTCGCCGTTCAGTTCCGCTCGGGGTCTTCCGGCTCGTCGGCCAAGAGTCGCCATTCGGCTCCCTCGCGACCCAGCACGAGCCGCCACAACGTGTCGTCTTGTGCTTGGGTCATCAAATCTTCCGGCACATCGGCCACCACCCACGTGTGGTGTTTCATTTCGTTTTCGAGCTGCCCCGCCGACCAGCCCGAGTAGCCGACAAACGCGCGCACATGCGCCCCTTCCTCGTCCAAAAGCTGTATCGCCTTGTCCGGCTCCACGCCAAAATGCAGGCGAAAGCCATCCGGACGCGATTCCCACGCCGCGAGCACCACCTGTTCCGTCTGTACCGGCCCGCCGGAAAACATCGGCACACTCGCCAACGGTCCCAACGCAAAATCTCCGCTGAACTCCCCGAGGCGTTTCCCCATTGGACGGTTGAGCACTACGCCCATCGCACCCTCGGCATTGTGCACCGACATGAGCACGACGCTGTGGCGAAAATGGGGATCGCGCATCGAGGGGTGCGCGAGCAGCAGCGAGCCCGCGAGGGTTTCCTTCGTGTCGTTGGGCCGTGCGCGCATGACAAGTTGCGGGGTTAGAGTTTGAGGATCGCGACCCCGGCATCGGCCAGCAGCTGCGCGACGAGCGGATCGTTATTGTAGTCGAGCCGGTATTTCACCCGGGCGATGCCCGCGGCCGCGAGGATTTTTGCGCAGTTGATGCAGGGGAAGTGCGTCACATACGCCTCGCAGCCCTCGACCGAGCTGCCCCGCCGTGCCGCATCGGCCACGGCGTTTTGCTCGGCGTGCACCGTCCCCTGTTCGTGTCCGTCCCGCAAGAGCGAGACGTGCGGGGTGCCGGGCAGGTAGCCGTTGTAACCGGCGGCGACGAGTCGGTGCTTGCGCGTGCCACCCGTCACAATCACGCAGCCGACGTGCAGGCGCTCACAGTTCGAACGCGTCGACATGAGCACCGCCGTGGCCATGAAATATTCGTCCCACGAGGGACGGTGAGGAAAGTTTTCCGCGGCTTGCGCGATCAGATCGACGGGATTGGACGTGCTCATGAAGTAAACGGCGCGGACTCTGGACAGGCCGCCGCGCGCGGGCAACCTTCCTCTCGCTTTATGCTCCGCACGCTTCAACCCGAGCTGCTCGACTCGCTCCCGACCGATCACCCCGATGCTCGGCGCAGTCGCCGCGACCTGCGTGTGATCAATCGCCTCATGGGCAACCACCGCTGGTTCGCCCGCACCCTTCCCCCGCTCGTGCGTGCGGGCGAGCACACCCTCGAACTCGGCGCCGGCACCGGTGAGTTGGCCCTCCGCCTCTCGGCCCAAAACATTCCGGTCGACGGACTCGATTTCGTGACGTGTCCGCAAAAATGGCCGCGCGCACGCTTGTGGCACACCGCAGATTTGCGCTCCTTCACCGGCTACGCCTCTTACCCAGCCGTGATCGCTAATCTCATTTTACACCACTTGTCAGAAGCAGAACTCGCCTCGCTCGGTGCCACCCTTGCTCGCACCACCCGAGTCATTCTCGCGAGTGAGCCCACCCGCAGCCGCCGCTCGCAACGCCTCTTCGCGCTCCTCAGCCCGTTGCTGCGCGCCAACCACGTCACCCGCCACGATGCGCACGTGAGCATCGCCGCCGGCTTCCGCGACGCTGAACTCCCGCGTTCGCTCGGCCTCGATCCAGCACACTGGGATTGCCGCTGCTCCACGACCGCCCTCGGCGCCTACCGCCTGATCGCCATCCGCCGCCCATGACATTCCCCCGGCCCATCGAAATCATCGGCGGCGGCCTGGCCGGACTTTCGCTCGGACTCGCGCTCCGCCGCGCCGGCGTGACGGTGACAATTTTTGAGGCCGGCCACTATCCGCGCCATCGCGTCTGCGGCGAATTTATCACCGGACTCTCCGCCGCCACTATCACCACACTCGGTCTAGCTCCTTACTTTTCCGATGCGCTGCACCATCGCGAGGTCGCTTGGTTCATCGGCTCGGATGCCACCACCAAGCCCACGCGTATCCAAAGACTCCCCTCGCCCGCCCTCGGCCTCAGCCGTCACGCGCTCGACCATCGCCTCGCCGCCGCATTTACCGCCGCTGGCGGAGTTTTGCTCGCCAACACCCGCTTCCCCGAAACGGACACCGCCACCGCCTCCGTCCCCGGCCGAGTGTTCACAACCGGCCGACGTCGGAGCCGCTCGCCGTGGCTCGGCCTGAAAATCCATGCCCGCGACGTCATGCTCACGCGCGACCTCGAACTCCACCTCGGTGACCACGCCTACGTCGGCCTCGCCCGCGTCGAAGACGGCTCCGTTAACGTCTGCGGACTATTTCGCCGCCGCGCCCTCTGTGCGAAAGGAGCCAACCTCCTGCTCGGTTATCTGCAAGCCGCCGGCCTCACCGCCCTCGCCGCGCGCCTCGCCACCAGCGAACTAGAAACGAATTCGTTCTGCGCCGTCGCCGCCGTCGGCTTCGACCGCCGCGTCATCGCCCCGCCGCCCGGCCGTATGTGTCTCGGCGATACGTGCGCTCTGATTCCTCCTTTCACCGGCAACGGCATGGCGATGGCCTTCCAAAGCGCTGAGACCGCCCTGCCTCCGCTCCTCGCCTACGCGCGGGGCACCGCTGCTTGGAGCGATACAAGTGAAGTCATCTCGCGCGCCTTGCGCCGACGTTTTCGCCTGCGCTTGGCCTCGGCGGCTGCCGTGCATCCGTTCCTCTTCTCTCCGCCCCGCCAACGCGTGCTCTCCGCCTTGAATCGCGTTCGCCTCGTCCCGCTCGCTCCACTTTACGCCGTCCTCCACTAAAATGTTTCTTCACGCGCTCGCCACCGCCGTTCCACCCGCCCGTTACACGCAAGCCGCGTGCTGGGAAATCGTGCAACGTTCTCCCGTCCGCCAACGCCTCAGCAAGCGTTCGCGCCTGATTTTGCACAGCATCCTTGCCGGCGACCACGGCATCGCCACGCGCCACTTTGCCGTGCCCGACATCGAAAACGTTTTCGATCTCACCTCCGACCAGCTCAACGCCGCGTTCCGCTCCGCTGCCCCGCAGCTGGCCGCGACCGCCCTCACGTCTGCGCTCGCCCGCGCCCACCTCGTCCCCGCGCAACTCGACGCGCTCCTCATCTGCACCTGCACCGGCTACGTCTGCCCCGGCTTGACGAGCTACGTCGCCGAACAACTCGGCCTCCGCCCCAACGCCATCCTGCAAGACCTCGTCGGCCTCGGTTGCGGCGCGGCGATTCCCACCCTTCGCGCGGCGAGCCACGTGCTCGCCGCGCACCCGACCGCCACGGTGGCCTGCGTCGCCGTCGAGGTTTGTTCGGCCGCGTTTTACCTCGACGACGACCCCGGCGTGCTCATCAGCGCGTGCTTGTTCAGTGACGGTGCCGCCGCCACGATCTGGCGCGCGACGCCTGGACCGACCGGTCTGCGCGCCTTCGACTTCGACACCCTCCACGTCCCCGCAGACCGCGACAAGCTCCGCTTCGAACAACGCGACGGCAAACTCCGCAACCTCCTCGACCGCTCCGTCCCCACGCTCGCCGCGAGCGCCGTCGAACATCTCTGGGCCCATCGCGGCCCGCGCCCTGTCGCCCGCGTCGTCGTGCATCCCGGTGGACGCGATGTCTTGGCCGCGCTCGCCCCGGCGCTCGCGCCGCACTCTCTCGACGTCAGCACTCGCGTCCTCCGCGACTACGGAAACATGAGCAGCCCTTCGGTGCTGTTCGTGCTCGCTGAGACGTTGCGAACCACGCCGCCCACCGCCACCGACGGCGATTTTTGGCTCGTCAGTTTTGGTGCAGGGTTTAGCGCCCATAGCTGCCGCCTCGGCCTCTGAACCATGCCCACGCTCACCGACCTCGTCACCTATTGTGATCAACGCACTCGCCGCGCCGCCTTCAAAGACGCCCCCGGCGCGTTCAACGGCCTGCAACTCGCCAACGACGGACGCGTCACCAAAATCGGCGCCGCCGTCGACGCTGGAGTCATCCCGTTTCAAAAAGCCGTGGCCGCCGGCATCGATTTTCTCATCGTGCACCACGGCATGTATTGGGATCTGCCGCGCCCGCTCACTGGTCCGGCCTACACGCGCGTTGCGACGCTCCTGCACGCCAACTGCGCGCTCTACTCCAACCATCTCCCGCTCGACGGCCATCCGCAGCTCGGCAACAACGCGCTCCTCGCCCAACAGCTCGGTCTGAAACCGTCCCGCCCGTTTCTCGTCCGCGACGGCGAAGCCATCGGTAACATCGCCCATTCTCGCCTCACTCGCGCCGCGATCCGCCGGAAACTCGAGTCCCTCTATCCGCGCGTGATCGCCATTGAATACGGTTCCGCCGCGCCCAAGGCCGTCGCGTTTTGCAGCGGCAGCGGTTACAGCGCCGTGCCCGAACTCCTCGCGTCCGGCGTCGACACGTTGGTCACCGGTGAATTGCGCGAAGACTGTTTCAACCGCGCGCAGGAGGAAAAACTCAACCTCTACCTCTGCGGCCACTACGCCACCGAGGTCCACGGCGTAAAGGCCCTCGCCGCCGAGCTCTCGAAAAAATTCAAACTTCCGTGGGCATTCATCGGCACGGAGAACCCGTTCTAGTTTTCCTGTCCGGCGCCCGTTCCGGCGGAAAAGTTGGATCTTCACTTCCGCCGCTTCCGTGTGTTCCGTAACCCTGCCCATGAAACGCATCGCCATTCTCAACGGCCCCAATCTCGACCGCCTCGGCAAACGCGAGCCGGAGATCTATGGTCGCGCGACCCTCGCCGATCTTGCGGACGCCCTGCGCGCTGAATTCGCCTCGTTGGCGCAGCTCGAGTTTTTCCAGTCGAACCACGAGGGCGCGCTGATCGATAAAATCGCCGCGTTGGCCGACGCGAAATTCGATGGTCTCGTCATTAACGGCGGCGCTTTCACCCACACGAGTGTGGCCCTGCGTGATGCGCTCCTGGGCGCCCATCTCCCGACCATCGAGGTCCACATTTCAAATATCTACAAGCGCGAGGAGTTTCGCCAGACATCGCTGACCGCCCCGGCTTGCATCGCGGTCATCACCGGGCTCGGCCTCGAGGGTTATCACGCCGCCCTTCGTTTCCTCCTGAAAAACTGAGCGGATGAACGATCACTTCTGGCTGGTCTGTCACACTAAACCCCGTTGCGAGAAAAAATTCGCCGCCCTCATGGCGGCAGAAAAATTTGAGCACTACCTCGCCCTCGTGGTGAGCGTCCGCCACTACGCGCAGCAGACGAAAAAATTCACCAAGCCGCTCTTCCCCGGCTACGTCTTCGCCCAAGTGCCGGTCGAGGAGAAATCGCGCATCTACCAGCAAGAACTGCTCGCACGCGCGATCACCGTCACCGACGAACCGCGATTTCTTCGTCAACTCGCCGACGTGAAGATGATCGTCGCGTCCGGCTTCGAGTTGAGCGTCATGCCCCTTTTCACCAAGGGAAAACACGTGAAAATCATCGGCGGCCCGCTCTACGGCCTCGAGGGTTTCGTCGACGACCCCAGCAACCCGCAGGGCGTCGTCCT
>CAMATV010000159.1 GCA_945861235.1 Opitutus sp. GAS368 | reverse complement strand
CCGCACATGACGGTGGCGGAGAACGTGGCGTTCGGCCTCGAGGAGAGAAAGGTCGCACGGGACGAGCTCAAGCGGCGGGTGGGAGAGGCGTTGGAGTCGGTGCGGATGGGGTCGTATGCGGAGCGCAAACCCAACCAGCTTTCCGGCGGACAGCAGCAGCGGGTGGCGCTGGCGCGGGCGCTGGTGGTCCGGCCGCGGTGTCTGCTCCTCGATGAGCCGCTGTCGAATTTGGACGCGAAGCTGCGGTTGGAAATGCGCGCGGAAATCAGGCGGGTGTGCAAGGAGTTCGCGTTGACGACGGTGTATGTGACCCATGACCAGAAGGAGGCGCTGTCGGTCTCGGATCGCATGGCGATTCTCGACGGCGGGCGCATCCGACAAGTGGGTACGGCGCGGGAGGTTTACCGTCGGCCGGCGTGCAAGCTGGTTGCGAACTTTATCGGGGAGACAGATTTTCTGGAGGGGAAAGTCGTGAGCGCGGAGCGAGGCGGTGTCGTGGTGGAGACGGCGTTGGGGCGATTTGACGGCGTGCTGGGTGACTTGACGCGGGTACCGACGGCGGGTGCGAGGGTCACGCTGTCGGTGCGACCGGAGTGTTGGACGCTGAGTCGCGAGACTCCGGAGCGCAACGGTGTGAAAGGTCGGATCGGTGCGTGCGTTTACCTCGGGGAAACAGCGCAATATGATTTTGTGGCGGCGGGTGGCGGGCAGACGTTGAAAATTTTTGAACTGAATCCGCGGTTCACCGAGCAAGCGGACCGCGGCGAGTGGTTCGCGAGTGCGGCACCCGAGGATGTGGTCGTGCTGACGGAGTGAGGAGGCCCGATGTTAAAGCAGGTCTGCATCCTCGCGGCGTTGGTGGCGACGGTCGCCTTGCCGTTTGCATTGCGGCCGGAGCGACGAGTGCTCGGCGTAGCGGACGACACGGTGGTCATCATTACTCCGCACAACGAGGCCACTCGTCAGGAGTTCGGACGGGGGTTTCAAGCGTGGTATCGGGCACGGACGGGTCGTAGCGTCACGGTGGATTGGCGAGTGGTGGGCGGGACGAGTGAGATCACGCGAGTCATCGACGGGGCCTATAGTGCGGCGTTTGAGCGGCACTGGACCGCCAAGGCAGGGAGGACGTGGAGCGCGGAGATTCAGGCTGGCTTTGTGAATCCGAAGCTTCCGGTCGACGCGACCGAGGCGGTGCGAGCAGCACGGGCGGAATTTCTGGCTTCTGCGGTGAGTGGTGGCATCGACGTTTTTTTCGGAGGAGGCAGCTACGATTTTGTGCGGCAGGCGCAGGCGGGAAGGATTGTGCCCGCCCGTGTGAGGACGACGCATCCCGAGTGGTTTTCCGATGCGGTGATACCGCGGACCTTTGCCGGCGAGCAGTATTGGGATGACGACGGGTGTTGGGTCGGAACCGTGCTGAGCAGTTATGGGATTCTCTACAACGTCGATGCGCTGGGGCGGCTGGGTCTGAAGCCACCGGAGACCTGGCAAGAACTCGGCGATCTGCGTTACAGGGGTGAGTTGGCGCTGTGTGATCCGACGAAGAGCAGTTCGATGGCGAAGGCGTTTGAGAACATCGTGCAGCAGGAGATTTGGCGGACCACCGGTGGAGCGAGTGAAGAGGAGAAGCGGCACGCGATTCGGAGGGGTTGGGCGGCGGGTTTGAATACGGTGCAGCGGCTCGCGGCCAATGCGCGTTATTTCACGGACTCGTCGCAGAAGCCGCCGATCGATGTGGCGCAGGGCGACTGTGCGGCGGGCATCTGCATCGATTTCTACGGTCGCGCTCAGGCGGAAGCGGTCGCGGTCCGGGGCGTGGCGCGGCTGGGCTTCGTGACTCCGCGAGGCGGCACGGTGAATTCGGTCGATCCTATCGCGCTCTTGCGCGGTGCGCCGCACCGCGAGGCGGCGGAGTTGTTCATCGAATACACGCTGACGCCCGCTGCGCAAAAACTCTGGAATTTTAAGCCGGGCACGCCGGGTGGGCCGACGCAGTTTGCGCTGCGGCGGTTGCCGGTGCGTCGCGATTTCTACGAACATGTGGAGTGGAAACCGCTGCGCAGCGATCCGGAAGCGGCGCCGTTTTCCGATCCCGCTCCGCTCGTGTATCGGCCGGAGTGGACGGCGCACTTGATTCGAGAATTGGCGTTGGTGGTGCGGGTGATGTGCCTCGATAGCCATGCGGAACTGAAGGCGGCGATGTGGACGATCAACGAACTGGGGCCACAGGAGCGGCCACGAGGCGATGCGGCGATGGCGAAGCTTTTGGACGTGGGCGCGGTCGACTACGAACACGTCAACGGGCGGATTCGCCAGACGCTCAACGCGAAGAACAAGGTTGATGAAGTGCGTCTCGCGACCGAGTTGGGCGAGCGGTTTCGGCGGCAGTATCGCGAAGCCGCCGCGATCGCGCGCGGGGAAAAATAATCAGGGCGCGACGGGCGCGCTTGGGTAAACGGTGGGATCACGTTTCTCCATGGGGCGGTCGGGTAGACGTTGGACAGGCTGCGGACGCGGTGCGTGCACGAAGAAGACGCAGAGGCAGTCGCAGGGCTCGGAGGTTGGCGTGGATCGCCGTGACGTCGCGGAGCGCGGGGTGGTCGGAAAGTGAAGTCGCCCGCGTGGTGGGATTCGTGCGACAGGAGGAACGCAAGGACGGGGCGGCGCGCCGGCGAGCGGCGGGCCTACGAAGACGCGGAGGCGGTCAGAGGTGGGCGAAGGCGGTGACGAAGGCGGGTTTGTCGGGGGCTTTGAAGAAGGAGGTGCCGGCCACGAAGGTGTCGGCACCGGCGGCGTGGCAGTCGGCACCGGTGGCGAGGTCGACGCCGCCGTCCACTTCGAGGCGAAAGGCGAGCGAGCGTTCGCGGCGCCACGTGGCGAGTTGAGTGAGCTTTGACAGCATGTCGCGGCGGAAGGGCTGGCCGCCGAAGCCGGGCTGGACGGTCATGACGAGGATGAGGTCGACTTGGGCGAGGAACGGTTCAACGGCGGCGACGGGCGTGCCGGGGTTGAGGACGAGGCCGTTGAGGCAACCGAGGGAACGGATGCGGGCGAGGGTGGCGGCGTGATCGTAAGCCGGTTCGATGTGAATGCTGATGAGATTGGCGCCGGCCTGCGCAAAGGCTTCGATGTAGTGCTGTGGAGCGGACAGCATGAGATGGGTGTCGAAGAAAAGTTTCGAGCCCGCACGGCGGAGGGCGGCAAGGGTCTCGGGGCCGAAGGTGAGGTTGGGGACGAAGTGTCCGTCCATGATATCGCAGTGCAGCCAGGCCAGGCCGAGGTCGGCCACGAGACGGGCGCTGGCGGCAAGATTGGCGTGGTCGCCGGCGAGGAGGGACGGTGCGAGGATCGGGGCGTGCGGCGGGGACATGGCGATGCAGAGAGTGCGGGCAGCGCGCGGAAAAGCTCAACCTTGGACTGAGTGATGGTGGCTGCGAGTCATCCCGCTGCTCACGAAGCGGGCTACGCGGAGGCGAGTCATCCCGCTACGCGGAAGCCAAGAGGAGACCGGTTCTCCTCACCACACGTCGAGGGCGGCGTGGGTAACTTTGGTGGCGAGGGACTCGGCGAGCAGGGGGAGCGTTTGATATTCGCTTTGCAGCTGGCCGCTGTCAGTGAAGACCTCGCGGTGGACTTCGATGGGGCGGTTCTCGAAGAGAATTTTGTTGCTGCGTCGGTCGCGAAGGGTCGCCGCGGTGGCGAGCGTGACGTTAAATTTTCGAGCCAGACCGGTGTCGCCTTCGCGGACGGTCAAGACATCGCGGCGGTAAGTGGTGATGGTAATGGCCAGGGTGGCGTCGGCGGCCTCGGGGGAATTGACGAGGCTGATGCGGCCGTCACGTGCAAAGGCTGCGCGGAGCTGGGTCGAGAGCAAGGCGCGGGCTTGCGGGAGAAGCGTTTTATTTTCGACGGGCTCGATGTAGAGCGTGCTGAACGTGAGCTTGCCGGGTGTGCCGGTCCCGAGTTGGTAGTGCGAGCAGCCCGGGCCGGAGAGGAGGGCGAGCAGGAGACAGAGGACGGAGGACAGAGGACGGAGGGCGGGCATGGGCTGGATTCTTCGGCGGCGCTCAGAATGACAAAAGCGGGCGGGCCGCCCGGGCTCCCGAGTGAAGCGACCGGGGCGGTCGCGCTCCCCTCAAAACAGCCAGAAGCGCTTTTTCTTAGGCGCGTCGCCTTCGGCTTTGCCCTCGGGGGCGACTTTCTTGCCGGAAGCTTTGGACTCGACGTCGACGAGGCGGAGCTTCGCGCGGGCCGCGATGGGCGACTCGGGATAAGAGGTGATCGCTTCGTTGTAGAAGACTTTCGCGGCGGTGTAATTGCTGCGCTTGTAGAAATAGAAGTCGCCGATCTTCATTTTACTCTCGGCGAGCATGTTTTTCATGCCGTCGAGTCCCTTCTCGGCGGCGGCGACGCCGGTGTCCGAGGGGAAGAGCAGCATGAAATCGGTGAAGTAGGTGATGGCTTCCTTCGTGGCGGCTTGGTCGTAGTAGGGGCCGTCGACGAGGGTGGCGTGGGTTTGGCCGAGTTTGAGGTAGGCGTCCGGCGCGAGGAGATTCTGCGGGTAATTGTTGATCATCCGGTCGAGTGCATCGATGGCGTTTTCGACCTGATCTAATTTTTGGTGGCCCCGCGCGATGTTCATCAGGGAGAGCGGCGCGTAGTCGCTGTAGGGTGCGTTTACCAAGACAGTTTCGAAAAACTCGATGCCCTTTTCGCGGGACTTGAAGCCGGGGAGGAGTCCCCAGAGCATACGACCGCGAGCGCCGTCGAGCACAGCGCTGGCAATGCGATATTGTTCGCCGATGATTTCGTTGAAGCGTTTGGTGTTGGGATAGCGCCCGACGACGCCCTGAAAATCCTCGAAGGCTTTTTGGTAGTCTTTTCCGGCGAGCCGAAGCCGGGCGGAGCGATAGAGTGCCTCCGGAGCGTAAATGGAATTGGGGTATTTCTTCGCGACGTTGGCGTAGGCGCGCAGAGCGGAGCGCGTAGAGCCTTGCTCCTCTTTGGTCCGGGCGCTGTTCATGACGTCGAGTGCCTTGCTACCGTCGGCGCCGGCGAGACCCGAGAGGGCACCGCCCTCAACCCGCCAACCGGTTGCCGACGTCCAGACAAGATCGGCGTGGCCGACGGAGGACAGAAGGCAGAAAACAGAGGAGACGAGGCAGAGGAAGCGCAGGGCGCGGACGGAAGGGAGACGCATCGAGAAAATTGGTTACCAGCGAATCAGGGCGCTTCCGTAGGTCAAGCCCGCCCCAAATGCAACGAGGAGCGTGAGGTCGCCGGACTTGATGCGGCCGGTGCGACGGGCTTCGTCGAGGGCCAGCGGGATCGAGGCGGCGGAGGTGTTGCCGTAGCGGTCGACGTTCACGAAGAAACGCTCCATCGGGAGTTCGAGGTATTCGGAAATGGCTTCGATGATACGGAGGTTGGCCTGATGGGGAATCACGAGCGAAATCTGATCAGCGCGCAGGTGATGTTGTTCCAGGATATCACGCGCCGCTTCATCCATGACGCGAACGGCGAGTTTGAAAACTTCCTTGCCCTTCATCTTGAGGAAGTGGTCGCCGGCCGCGATGGAGGCTGCGGTGGCTGGGGCGTTGCTGCCGCCACCGGGGATACAGAGCAGGTCCACACTGTCGCCCAGCGCGCCGAGCTTGGTGCCGATGAGGCCTTGGCCGGAGACGGGTGATTTTCCGACGACCACGGCCCCGGCACCGTCGCCAAAAAGGACGCAGGTGGTGCGGTCCTTCCAGTCGACGATGGTGGAGAGCTTTTCGACGCCGATGACCAACGCGTGCCGGTAGCGACCGGAACTGAGCATGGCGCAGGCTGTGTCGAGGGCGTAGAGGAAACCGGTGCACGCGGCGTTGAGATCGAAGCACGCGGCGGTCGTCGGCACCCCGAGTTTTTGTTGAATAATGCACGCGGTGGCGGGCATCGGCATGTCCGGTGTGATCGTGGCGACGATCAGGAGGTCGATGTCGGCGGGTTTCAGGCCGGCGTCGTCGAGCGCGCGTCGGGCAGCTTGGACGCCCATGTCGGACGTGGCTTCACCGGGGGCGGCGATCCGGCGCTCGCGAATCCCGCAGCGGGTGTGAATCCACTCGTCGGAGGTATCCACGGTCTTCGCGAGTTCAACATTACTGAGGATTCGCTCTGGGGCGTAAGAACCGGTGCCAAGGATAACAGTGGAAAGGGGAGACATGCCGGGGTGCGCGTCAGAGGGAGGGGAGGGGCGCGATCAAAAGCAGATTGGCGCGGGCGACGTCCGCTTCAATCTGATGATTGAGGTCGGCTTTGATAATTTCGTTGGCGGCCCGGATGGCGTTCTTGATCGCGTAGCGGGTGGAGGAACCGTGGGCTTTGAGGATGTGGCCGTTGAGGCCCAGCAGGGGGGCTCCGCCGTAACGCTCGGGATTGATGCGTTCTTTGAGGGCGTTGAACGCGCCTTTGGAGAGCAGGGCGCCGGTCGCGCGCATGGGGTTAGCCTGGAGCTCTTCCTTGAGCATGCTTGAGAAAAACTTTACGAGCGACTCCCAGCTCTTGAGCATGATGTTGCCGACGAAGCCGTCGCACACGACGACATCGACATGTTCAGCGAAAACGTGGAAGCCCTCGATGGGGCCGGCGTAATTGACGACGTCACCGACGCGGCGGAGGAGGTCGTGGGTTTCGGTGATGAGGGCATTGCCCTTACCCTCTTCGGTGCCGATGGTCATCAAGCCGACCCGAGGAGATTTGATGCCGAGCATAACGCGGCAATAATGGCTGCCCATTATCGCGTTATGGACGAGGTGCTCCGGCTTGGCCTCGGGATTGGCACCGGCGTCGATCAGGACGAAGTGCCCGCCCTGACGCGGGCAGATCGCGGCCAAAGCGGGACGGGCGACGCCCCCCATGGTGCGAAGGCGCAGCGTGCCGCCGGCCATCAGGGCTCCGGTGTTGCCACAGCTGACGACGACACCGGCTTCGCGGTTTTTCACGAGTTCGATGGCGCGGACCATCGAGGAGTCTTTCTTCTTCTTCAGCGCGTTGAGCGGCTTGTCGTCCATCGTCACGACTTCGGAAGCGTGAAAAACGGAAAGCCGTTGTTCTCGGGCGAGACCGGCGTGCGCGATGAGGGGATTCAGCTCGGCCTCGTGGCCGACGAGCGTGATCGGGTTGAGCGCCGGATAATGATGCAGCGCCAACTTGACGGCAGCAACCACCTCGGCCGGACCGAGGTCGCCGCCCATGGCGTCAACTGCTATGCGCCCGCTGGCGCCGGACGTAGTAACCATCGCGGGGATGGCGGATGAAAACTAAACGGACGAGGTCAGACCTCGACGTTGAGGACCTGGCGTCCGCGATACATCCCGTTCTTGGGGTTCACCCGATGGGAGCGGAAGAGGGTGCCATCAGTCGGGTCCTTCGCAAACTCGGGAGCGATGAAAGCGTTGGCTGCGCGACGGTTAGCGCTGCGGCGTTTGGATTGTTTGCGTTTCGGATTGGCCATGGGAGGGAGTTT
>CAMATV010000158.1 GCA_945861235.1 Opitutus sp. GAS368 | reverse complement strand
AAAGCCACCGAGATCGGCGCCGCGCAGATCATCCCCATAGAGAGCGAGCGCACTCAGGTCCACCTCGCCGGCGATCGCTCGGAAAGAAAAATCGAGAAATGGCAGACCGCCGCGCTCGAAGCTGCGAAGCAGTGCGGCAACGCGTTCGTCCCTTCAGTGCGGCCCATCCAATCAGCCGCGGCCTTAATTGAAAATTCCGGGGTCTACGACTTGAAACTCGTCGCCAGTCTCGCCCCCGGCGCTCAACCCCTCAAACGCGTCTTGACGAATTTTTCTGCCACGCACGCCCGGCCGCCAAAAAAAGTCCTCTGGCTCGTCGGACCCGAGGGAGATTTTTCTCCAACCGAGCTGAGCGCCGCTCAAAACCACGGGTTTGACGCCGTGACGCTCGGCCCGCTCGTTCTCCGGTGCGAAACCGCCGCGATCTATGCCCTCAGTGTCCTCAGCTACGAACTCCAAAACCCTCGTTAACCTCCATTCTCCCATGCGCCTCTACCCCGCCGCTAGCCTCTGCCTCTCCCTCGTTTTTTCCGCCATGACGATCGCCCAGCCCGCCGAAACCGCCGATCCCTTTGTCTGGCTCGAAGACGTGCACAGCGAACGCGCGCTGACGTGGGTCCGGGCTCAAAACACTCTCACCGAACACGAACTCGGCGCGTCTCCTGATTTCAAGCCAATCTACGATCGCCTGCTCGCCATCTTCGACTCCAAGGCCCGCATCCCCGCTGTCACCAAACAGGGCGACTTCTACTACAATTTCTGGCGTGACGCCCAGCATGTGCGCGGTCTCTGGCGACGCACCACCCTGTCGGAATACCGCAAGGAATCTCCCGCTTGGGAAACGGTCCTCGATCTCGATGCCCTCGCCGCGGCGGAAAAAGAGAACTGGGTCTGGAAAGGCTCGATCTGGCTGCGCCCCGACAACGCTCGCTGTTTGCTTAACCTCTCCCGCGGCGGCGGCGACGCGGTCGTGGTGCGTGAATTTGACGTCCCCTCCAAAAGCTTCGTCGCGGACGGCTTTTATCTCCCGGAGGGCAAGACCAACGTCGCGTGGCGCAGTCGGGAAAGCGTTTACGTGGGCACGGATTTCGGGCCGGGCTCCAAGACCGATTCAGGCTACGCCCGCATCGTGAAAGAGTGGCGTCGCGGCACTCCGCTAGCCGCCGCCCGCACCGTATTTGAGGGAGCCACCACCGACGTGAGCATGAGCGCGCGGGTGTCAGACCGCTTTGGTTTTCATCGCGAGTTTATCCGTCGCGCCATCACGTTTTACAGCAGCGAGACGCATCTCCGCGTCGGCGAAAAATTCGTAAAACTCGACCTGCCGGTCGATGCACTCGTCGACACCTTTAAGGAATTTATCACGATCATCCTGCGCAGTCCGTGGGCCGTCGGTGGCCGGACCTACGCCGCCGGCGCACTCCTCGCGGCGCCGTGGGACACATTTCTAGCGGGCGACCGCAACTTCGACGTGCTCTTCGCGCCGGCGCCGCGCACCTCCCTCGTGGGCGTCACCACCACCCGCGAACACCTCATCCTCACCGAACTGGATAACGTTCGCAGCCGCCTCTCCCTGCTCACGCGCGCTGGCTCGACTTGGCAACGTACACCCCTGCCCGTCCCGGAATTCGGCACCGTTTCCGTCTCCTCGATCGACGAAGACTCGGACGACTATTTCCTCAACGTTACCGGTTTCCTCACTCCTTCAAGCCTCTATCTCGGCACGATCGGTCAGGAAAAACGCGAACTACTCAAGCAACTCCCCGCCTTCTTCAACAGCGACGGCCTCGCCGTTTCGCAGCACGAAGCCGTCTCGCCGGACGGCACGCGCGTCCCCTATTTCCAGGTCTCCCGCGCGGGCCTCAAACTCGATGGCTCTCACCCGACATTGCTCTACGGATACGGTGGCTTCGAGATCTCGATGACTCCCGCCTACAGCGCCGGCAGCGGCGCGGCGTGGCTTGAGCGCGGCGGCGTCTATGTGCTTGCGAACATCCGTGGCGGAGGCGAGTTCGGCCCGCTCTGGCACCAGGCCGCTCTCAAAGAAAACCGCCAGCGCGCCTACGACGATTTCATCGCGATCGGCGAAGACCTGATTAAGCGCCGTGTCACCTCGACGCCCCACCTCGGCGTTATGGGCGGGAGCAACGGCGGCCTCCTCGTGGGCGTGATGCTCACGCAGCGGCCCGATCTCTTCGGCGCGGTCGTCTGCCAAGTTCCGCTGCTCGACATGCAGCGCTACAGCCAACTGCTCGCCGGCGCCAGTTGGATGGGCGAATACGGCAACCCAGCTGTGCCTGCCGAGTGGTCCTTCATCTCGCGCTACTCCCCTTATCACAACGTCCGCCCCGGCGTGATTTACCCGCGCGTCCTCTTCACGACTTCGACCCGTGATGATCGCGTGCATCCTGGCCACGCACGAAAAATGGCCGCTAAACTCGAAGCCCAAAAAGCGAATTTCCTCTACTATGAAAATATCGAGGGAGGCCACGGAGGCGCAGCGAACAATCAACAATCCGCCTACATGAACGCCCTCGCCTATACGTTTCTGCTCAAGCAACTGCGGTAGCGCTCGTCGCATCCAGTGGAGGGTTTAGAGCACACCAGAGCCACCTCCGGTTCTTCCGATTGCTCAACTCGTAGCTCGCAACTCAGCGCGTTGCGCGCGCCCGCACCTCACCACTCCAATAACCCACCTGCAAACGTCAGCCCCGCACCTACGCTGCAAAAAATAATTTTATCCCCGTCAGCGAAGATGCCTTCCTCCGCCGCCCAGCCCAAGGCCATCGAGACGCTCGCCGCGCTCGTGTTGCCGTATTTGCCAATCGTTACAACGAACTTGTCGTAAGGAATCCCGACCCGCTTGCTGACGGCCTTCAGGATCCGCTCGTTGGCCTGATGCGGCACAATCCAAGCGATGTCCTCGGGCTTCAGGTTTTGCCGCGCCAGCGTCTGCTCGATCTGTTCCGCGAAGCCGATCACAGCGTGCTTGAACACCGAGGTGCCGTTCATCTGCAGATAGAAATGCTCCGCGTGTCCGTCTTCCGCGACGGGCCACGGCATCCGCGCGCCACCGCCCTTGCGTTGGATCGCCTCAAACTGGTCGGCATCGCCGCTCAATCCCATGCGATGGAGTCGATGGCCACCAGCCCCGTTCGTCAAAATGGCCGCGCCGGCACCATCGCCAAAGAGAAACGCCGTTTCATGGTCCTGCGGATTCGTAATCCGGGACAGGAGTTCCGCCGTCACGACGATCAGATTCTTCGCGGTACCCGACACAATGAACGACCGTCCGACTTCGAGCGCGTAGAGCCAGCCAGAGCACGCGGCATTCAGGTCAAAAGCCAGCACCCGCGGAATCCGCAGCCGCCGCGCGAGATCGCTCGCCATCGCCGGCACCGGTTGATCAGGAATCAGCGTGGCCATGATAATCCCATCGATCTGTTCGGCCTTCATCCCGGCCTGCGTCAGCGCGTGCTGCACCGCGATCACCGCGAGGTCGGTCGCGCTTTCGTCGTCTCCCGCGAAACGACGCTCACGGATGCCCGTCAGACGCACGATCTCGTCCTCCGTGCGATCGGGAAATGCCTTCAGAATTTCACTGTTGGCTTGGACTTTGGAGGGCGCCGCGTGACCCACGCCAGCGATGCAAACGGTATCAGAAATCATGCGCAAAAGATCAGTAGGAAAGGACGCACTTCTCCCGGCGTCGACTCAAGACTTCCGGGCCGCGAGGTAGCCGGCGACATCATCGCCCGACACGCGTCCACCGGGACCCGTGGCAGCGATGTCCGTGAGTGTCACGGGGTCGAGCCCAGCCTCTTGGGCGAGTTTGGTCGCCCGCGGCGTCCAGACCAGCGCCGCTACCGATTTCGCTGGCGCTGCCGCCACCGCCACGGGGCTCACGCCGTTGCCCGCCTGAGACTCCAAATGCCGCAGGCTGGCATCGTCCGTCTCGAGCCGCAGAAACAGCGCCCCCGATTGCAACACCTCGCCCGGCTTGGCCGGCAGTGCGATCACGAGTCCGGCGGCCGGGGCTTCATATTCAAAAATCGATTTATCGCTCTCTAATTCAGCGATTTTCTGGCCCTTGGCGACCCGGTCGCCGGGTTTGGTTTTGATCGAAACGACCGTGAGTTCGCTCACAGTCGCGCCCATCGAGGGCACCGGGATGTCGATGATAAAGTTAGCCATCAGAGGTTTTATGGAGGCCGAGTGTGCGGCCCACGGCGGCTTGGTCAAGAAGCGGCACAGTCATCGCAGAATCATCGCAGCGTCGGACCCGCGAGGGCGTGAAACCACCGCCAGCATCAGGCCCGCACGCTCTTCCAAACGGCGACACACGCGGCCAACAGCGCCGGTAGCTCCTTCAGAGCAATCATGTTCGGCCCATCGCTGATCGCCTTGCTCGGATCGGGATGCGTTTCGATAAAAAGTCCGTCCGCCCCGGCAGCGAGGGCGGCCTTCGCGAGCGGCGGTACAAATTCCCGCTGGCCGCTGCTTTTGCCGCCGCCGGCTCCCGGCAATTGGACGGCGTGAGTCGCATCAAAAATCGTCGGATAACCGTTCTGCGCCATGATCGAGAATGACCGCATATCCACCACGAGATTCTGGTAACCAAAGGTCGTACCGCGCTCAGTCTGCCAAATCTCCTTCGCCGCGCCCTCGCGCAATTTGGCCGTGACGTAGACCATTTCCTGCGGCGAGAGAAATTGCCCCTTTTTCACGTTCACCACCCGGCCCGTCGCGGCGGCCGCGAGCAACAGATCCGTCTGCCGACAGAGGAAGGCCGGGATCTGAATCACGTCACACACCTCGGCCACCGCCGACATTTGCGCCGTTTCGTGCACATCCGTCAGCACGGGGAAACCATAGTCCTGCTTGACCATTGCAAGCAGGAGCAGCCCCGTTTTCATGCCCGTGCCCCGATCGCCGGCCAACGACGTGCGGTTCGCCTTGTCGAACGATCCTTTGAACACGATGTTCAAATCAGGCTGCGTGCGACGCACCCGCACGAGCGCCTCGGCCACGGCGCGACACACGCCCTCGTTTTCCAGCGAACACGGCCCAGCGATGAGCAGAAGTTTTTTCGGATCGAAAACCATCGCTTATTTTTTCTGCGCGCGCTTGGACGCCGGCTGGCTCTTCAGCTTCGGGCCGAGCTTGGCCAACGCGCCACCCTTCTTGTTTTTCATCGCCGCCGCGACAAACGCCGCGAAGAGCGGATGCGCCTTGTTCGGCTTCGATTGAAATTCCGGGTGCGCCTGCGTGCCGAGGAACCACGGATGCCCCTTGAGCTCGACGATCTCCACGAGGTTCAAGCGCCGGTAGACGCCGCTGACAATCAGGCCGCCCCGTTGGAGTTGGTCGACGTAGGCGTTGTTCACCTCGTAACGATGGCGGTGGCGCTCCCGCACCGTGGTCGCACCATAAGATTTGTGCGCGAGGCTGCCCGGAGTGACCGCACATTCGTAGCTACCCAACCGCATCGTCGCGCCTTTATCCGTCACCCCCTGCTGCTCCTCCATCAGATTGATCACGGGATGCGGCGGCTGGGGATCAAACTCGAGGCTGTTCGCGCCTTTGAGCTTGAGCACATTTCGCGCGAACTCGATCACCGCGATCTGCAGTCCGAGACAAATCCCATAGTAAGGCACCTGCTTTTCCCGGGCATACTTCGCGGCGATGATTTTACCTTCCGTGCCACGGTCGCCAAACCCGCCGGGGACGAGAATGCCATCGAGCCCGTGGAGCCACGCGACGCCGTGCCTCTTTTCGAGATCTTCCGCGTCGATCCGGCGGACGATGATCTTACAATTATTCGCGATTCCGGCGTGCGTGATCGACTCGTAAACTGATTTGTAGGCGTCTTGGAGCTCGATGTATTTTCCGACCACCCCGATCGTCACCTCGTATTTTGGGGTGAGAATGCGCTGCACAATCCCTTCCCAAATATTCTCCTTCGGCCGGGGATTTTTCAGCCCCAACAAGTCGATCACGAGTTGATCCAGATTCTCTTTTTGGAGGGCCAGCGGCAGTTCGTAGATCGAGTGATCCACGTCACGACACTCGATCACGGCCGGCAACGGCACGTTGCAAAACATCGAAAGCTTTCGGCGCAGGTCGGTATCGAGTTCGTGGTCCGTGCGGCACACCAGCACGTCGGGCTGGATACCAATCTCCCGCAGCTTGGCGACCGACTGCTGCGTGGGCTTCGTCTTGAGTTCGCCCGCCGCCTTGAGAAACGGCACCAGCGTCACGTGAATGAAAACGACATCCTGCGGTCCCAACTCGAGGGCAAATTGCCGCATCGCCTCCAAAAACGGCATCCCTTCGATATCGCCGGTCGTGCCGCCAATTTCGGTGATTAACACATCCGCACCCGTGCCGCCCGCATAAATCCGTTTCTTAATTTCATTGGTGACGTGCGGGATCACTTGCACCGTTTGCCCCAGGTATTCACCGGCGCGTTCCTTTTGGATGACACTCTCATAAACCTGCCCGGACGAGAGCGAGTTGAGTCGGGAGAGTTTGCCGCTCGTGAATCGCTCGTAGTGGCCCAAATCGAGATCGGTCTCGGCCCCGTCTTCCAGCACGTAAACCTCGCCGTGCTGCATGGGGCTCATCGTGCCCGGATCGACATTGAGATACGGATCAAATTTTTGAATGCGGACGATGAGCCCGCGAATCTCCAGCAACGCGCCCAAGGACGCTGCCGTAAGACCCTTGCCCAATGATGAAACGACCCCACCCGTGACGAAAATGTATTTCACGGGTGCCAACGCTGACGACCCGTGTTTAGACCGCGCAAGACAAAGTTACGAAATCTCGCGCACCCTAGCGAAGCATCAGCCACGCCGCCGTCCCCAGTCCGATGATCAACACGGCAAACAGCAGCATCCACAACGTCCACTTGAGCAGCTTCATGACGACCCAAATCGCCGCCGCCAGCACGATGGTTACACACACCACCACGACCCAGCGCGGATAGTCCGCGAGCGAGTCGAGCAACGTGGGCGCCGAAGTTTTACTAAGCAACGCGAGGAACACCGCTCCACGAAGCGCCGCTCGGGCCGCGGCTCCAAGCAAAATGATTTGCCCCGCGCTGCCGACCCCGCCCTGCTCGCGCCCTCGTGCAATCCAAACCACAACTTCTCGCCTGGCTCACCTGTGACGCCGTCCACATCGACCCCGGCTCCGGCAAACACACCATTCTGGGTATTTTCTCCAACATTCAGGCGCGGCAATTTCCCGTCACGCACCCGTTCATGATCTGGTTTCTCACGATCAGCGACGTCTCCACCGGGCAGCACTCGCTGAAGATCTCGATGGGCCTCGAAGGCACCACTCCGCAGCAGCTCCTCGAACGCCCGTTCGAATCCCAAAGCCCGGTCCACCGCATCAATCTCATTAACGAAATCCGCAATCTCTCCTTCCCCGGACCCGGTGAATACGAGCTGCTCGTCGAGATCGACGACGAACTCCTCCTCGCCACGAGCCTCACGGTTTCAGGTTAGTTT
>CAMATV010000157.1 GCA_945861235.1 Opitutus sp. GAS368 | reverse complement strand
CACAACGAAATTTGCGCGGGTGCCGGGCGCGCGGGTTTGGGAGCCCGGGTGGCGCAAAATCCGCGGGGCCGCGCCAAGATCCAAGATCTCCACCGGGATCGTGCGGCTCGTAACTGGGGGGCTACCCGCTGCCGTCACGGTGGCGACGTAGGCACCGGCGCTGGTGGCAGAAACACGTGAAACCACCCATGAACTGCCGGTGGCACCGGGAATCACCACTCCGTCTTTGCGCCATTGGACGGTCGCGGTCTCGACGTTCAACAAGAGATCCAGGCGCAGGTAGTCGCCGATGGAAACCACCTCTCCGCCGGAAGAATAGGTGATGAGCGGCGGCGTCGCATCGACGGTGACGACCCCGGGGTAACTGGTCACGGAGCCGATGGCATTCGTGACCACGACCGTGTAGGCACCGGGACTGGCCGCCTGCGGACTCGCGAGTGAAAACGTGCGGCTATTATTCGCCCCGATGATCGGCACGCCGTCTTTGCTCCATTGGTAGGTGACGCCGAGGCTCGAGCGCACGTTGACGGAAAGATAGGGCACAAAATTGCTCGGCGGCAGGCTTGAGCTCGCCGGATGAGTGGTGATCACCGGGACGAGCGCAGGCAAAACCGTGACGCGTGCGGGTGCGCTGGTGTCGGCGCCGGCACCCGTCCTGACCACGACCGTGTAAACGCCGGCATCGGTCGTGATGGCATTGGGCTTGGAGTAAGTGCTGCCGACGGCACCTGCAATCACCCCGCCATCCTTTCGCCACTGGTAGGTGGGTGCAATGGTGCCCGTGGCATCGACCGTCAGCAAAATTTCCTCGCCCTGCCGGAGGACTTGGCTCGCGGGATCACCCACGACGACCGGGACGACCGGGCCGGGCACGGTGACGACGGCGGGTTCGGAGAGCGCCGCGCCCTGACGGTTGGTGACGAGTACGGTGTAAGCGTCACTCGCACCGCTGGCAGCGGTGACGGTGAAGCGATAATTCCGGGTGATCGCATCCACAATGGAGGTGCCATTCCGCCGCCACTGATAGGTGAGATCGCCAGCTGATTCGCCATCCGACGGACGAGCACCGGACCCCACCGCCAGCACCGAGAGCGACACGGTGTCGCCGATGGTCGCGGTCTGCGCCTTGGGCGACTCGTAAATGATCGGTCGAAGCGGAAAACTGATCGAAATATATCCGCTTGGGCTGGTCGCCGAACCCAAGAGATTGGTCACCGTCACGCTATAGGTTCCGACATCGGCGACCGTGGCTGAAGTGCGGGAAAAGGTCTCTTTGGTCTCGCCGGCGATCACCACGCCGTCCTTGCGCCACTGGTAGGTGAAGGGCGCGGTACCTTTGACCAAGAGGGGCAGACTAAACGCGTCTCCCAGCACCACCACCGCTGGAAACGAAATAGATTCGACCACCGGGGCGGCATCCGCAGTGACGGTGAGCACGTAGGGACCGCCGGTGGCGATACCGGCTGAATTGACCACGACCACCGAAAAGATGCCGGCATCGGTCAAACGCACCGCACTCAAAGTGAACGTGGCACTGGTCGCGCCCGCGAGGTCAGCGCCGAATTTCTTCCATTGATACGTGAAAGGCGCGGTGCCCGTGACCGTCACGGCGAACGAAACCGTCTGGCCCTCAGCCACCGACGGACTGGTCGCTACGCTGGAAATCCGCGGTAGCGTTCCGCCTTGGGCGAAGACGATGCGCGTGCACGCGAAGAACAGCACGAACAACAAAACACTTTTACGGCTCACGGATTGAAAAATAACCGGACAAACACAAACAAGACGGGCGAAAACCGCAAGCGGGAGCCTTTTCGTATTCAACCACCGGCTACTGGAGGGATAAAGACGATCCGGTCACCGTCGCGGAGGAGGGCGGTGGCGGCAACAAACTCATCATTGACGGCGGCGCGGACGCGGTCGGCGGGCAGCGTGAAGGCGTGGCGGGCCCGGAGTTCGGCATAGAGAACGGTGGGCGTGGCGGCGGTGGTGGTGAGCGTTTCCTGGGTGAGCCCGCGCTGCTCACGGAGGATCGCGAAATATTCGACGTGGAGGGTGAGCATGGGTGTGGAGCTGATACGGAAAGATGGAGAGCGGCACGGCGACGAACGCCGAGTTGATCACGGGGCGTGGTAGTCGGATTTGCCGCCGGTTTTTTCGAGCAGGCGGATCTCGCGGATCACGATGTCGTGGGTCACGGCTTTCGCCATGTCGTAGAGCGTGAGCGCGGCGATCGTCGCGCCGGTGAGGGCTTCCATCTCGACGCCGGTTTTGGCGTGGGTCTGGGCGCGGCAATGGATCGTGACTTCACCCGTGTCGTCGGCGAGGAGGCGCGATTCGATTATGATCTGGCAATCGTCGAGCGGGAGCGGGTGGCAGAGCGGGATGAGTTCGCTAGTTTTTTTTGCACCCATCACGCCGGCGAGGATGGCCGTTTGAAAAATCGGACCTTTCTTCGTAGCGATCTCACCGGTGCGGAGGAGCGCGGCGAGTTCGCGCGGAAGGGAAACGATGGCGACGGCGTGGGCGGTGCGGCGCGTGATGGCTTTGTCGCCGACGTTGACCATCGCGGGGCGGTTTTGCGCGTCGAGGTGGGAGAACATGGAGGAGAATGACTGAAGGACTAATGACTAATGTCCAATGCTTGATCGCCCTCGGCGGTTGGAAACCGCCGCTCCCTCATACCCACGGGTAAAACGGCGCGAGGGTGCCGGCGGGGAAATCGGCGGGGCCGGGGGGGAGTTCGACGAAACCGTCGGTGCTCACGAGACCGGCGAAATCACCGGAAGTGTTGCTCGGGTCGGGGGTGGCGAGCAGTTCCGCCCGTGGGCCGCTCGCAAGTTTCACGGGCAGGAGGCAAGCGAGTTTAGGCTTCCACGATACGGACGCGGCGAGGGCGACGGTGCGTGGCGCGACTGGGGCGGCGCCGCTGGCGTGCGCGAGGCCGGGCAGCACGTAACGGTGAAGGCAGGTATAAGCGGAGACGGGATTGCCGGGCAGCGCGAAGATGGGCGTGTCCCGCGTGCTTTTTCCAAACCAAAAAGGTTTGCCGGGGCGCTGCGCGACGCCCTGGAAAATCTTCTTCACGCCTTGGCGGTCGAGCTCGGCGGGCAGGTAGTCGAATTTACCTTTGGAAACTCCGCCCGCAATGAGTACGACATCGAACTCGGCGATGATGTGCCAGAGGAGATGCTCGATTTCATGGCGCACATCCCGCAGGTGAAAACGCGACACGTGGGGATAGCCGGCGGCAGCGAGCGCGGCGCTGAGTGCGTGATCGTTGCTGCGGCGGATTTGGTGCGGCGCAACCGGCGCGCCGACTTCGACCAGTTCATCGCCCGTGGCGACGACGGCGATTTTTGGCGACTGACTGACGGCGATTGTGGCGTAGCCACACGAGGCAGCCACGGCGATTTCACGGCCCGTGAGACGAGTGCCTGCGCGCACGATGACGTCCCTCGCGCGGTGGTCGCTGCCGCGGCGGTGGATGGCGTGGCCAGCTGGGAATTGCGCGGCGGCAGCTGAAACCGAGACGGTCGGCGTGGAGGTAAATCCGGCAACGGCGGCCGGATCGCGGGCGGTTTCCTCGTAAGGCACGACGCAATCTGTGCCGACGGAGAGTACGGCGCCGGTCATGATTTCGATGCACGCATCGGCGGCCTCACCTAGTTTGAAGGGCCGCATGCCGGCGGCTTGCACGCCTTCAACGCGGAAGTGGGTCACGCCGGCGGCGAGCGACGCGGCGCGCAGCGCGTAGCCGTCCAAGGTCACCCGGTCGAAGGGCGGGAGATCGCGGTCGGCGCAAACATCGCCGCGCAGCACGCGCCCGTGCGCCTGCGCGAGCGGGCAATCTTCGCGGTGAAACGGAGCGAGGTGGGTGAAGATAAGTTTTTCCGCTGCGGCTGGCGTAATCATTTTTTGAAGGAGGCTGCTTGCAGGCGCGGAACACACTGACACGGTTCATCGCCTGCATCCGTCGTCGCCAAGCTAGGGCGCGACCCACGCAGGCTGCAATCTCCATGGGCCCCCCCACCGACCAATTCAACCGCCCGTTGCGCGACTTGCGCATTTCGGTAACGGATCGCTGCAACTTTCGCTGCCCTTACTGCATGCCGAAGGAAGTGTTCGGAGCCGGTTACCCGTTTCTCCGCGACCCGCAGCTCATGACCCTCAATGAGCTCACGCGGATTGTGCGGGCGTTTCAGGCGCTGGGGGTGGACAAAGTGCGCCTGACGGGCGGCGAGCCCTTGCTCCGCGCCGATGTGCCGGAGCTCGTGCGAATCTTGAAGCAGGAGCTCGGCGTGAAGGATGTCGCGCTCACGACGAACGGTTGGTTGCTCGAAAAACTCGCACCGGCCTTGCGCGCGGCGGGGCTCGACCGGCTCAACGTGTCGGTGGATGCGCTCGACGATACGACGGCGGGAAAACTGAATGGTCTCGGCTTCAGCGTGGAGCGGGTGTTGCGCGGCATCGACGCGGCGGCGGCGCTGGGATTTCCGATCAAGATCAATACCGTGGTGCAACGCGGCGTGAACGACGGCGAGCTGTTGACGTTGTGCGAGTATTTTCGGGCGCGGGGACACGCGGTGCGGTTCATCGAATTTATGGACGTGGGGAACACTAACCACTGGTCGGTCGAGCGCGTGGTGCCGGCGAAAGAAATCGTCGAACGCATCGGAGCAAAATGGCCGCTCGCAGCGGTCGGCCCGGCCTATCGCGGCGAAGTCGCCGCGCGTTACCGCTACCTCGATGGGCGCGGCGAGATCGGTATCATCAGCTCGGTGACGGAGCCGTTTTGCCGGGATTGTCACCGCGCGCGGCTCTCGGCCGACGGAAAATTGTTCACGTGTTTGTTCGCCTCGCTCGGGTGGGATGTGCTCGGCGCACTGCGGGCGGGCGCGGATGCGGCGGGCTTGGAAACCTATCTTTCGCGAGTCTGGGGCGGGCGGCTCGATCGCTACAGCGACGAGCGGGCAGAACTGCTCGCGACGGGTGAGGCGCGGGCTAAAATTGAGATGAGTTACATCGGGGGGTGAGCAGAAATCTCATCCCGCTGACGGGGCGATGCTCGGAATTCGCTCACTCCGGTTACGTCGATAAATGCGAAAGTCCGCTCCAGCGCTGGTGAGCACTTGCGCCCGAGGATGCCGTTCACTCAAACGCACGACACACGCGCCCGCAAGTTGGACGCGACCGGCGTAGCGCGCCATGAAGGCGCGAATCTTCGGTGACTCCTGAGGGAAAAGCGGGACGACATCGAGAGCACCGAGTGGGATGACCTCGAGAAATCCGACCAGCGGGCCAGTGTCCAAAATAATACTAGGTGCGGCCATCACCGGGCAACGACTTCACGCGTTTGCCGGTGCGCACAGTGCCGGCGAGATGGCCGACGTGAGCAGTCATCGTGCGGACGGGAACGTCCACCCGTTTTGAAAACCCGTTTTGAAAACATAGGTCGCGCCTTTGCTGTCCTGCACGATGATCTCACATCCATTGGCGGCGACGCGCCGATGCCGGGTAAGGTTGCGACTGAATTCGCGAAGGGTCGTCATCATGTCGGACGCATGTTGATGACACCGAACGCAAGGCAAGTGCGGTTTCAATCGCGCTGAGCGCAACGCACCCAAGACGCGGGCTGAAGCCGCACCCTACTGCTCACTCATACCGCGCTGCGCTGCCGAAATAGTTGAGCATCCAAATTTCCTTCCAGACCCGGTAGCGGCCCTCGTGGGTGATCTTGCCGAGGTCTTCACGGTCGTGGTGCGGGTGGAGGAAACCCAATTCGGTGTTCACCTGATCCAGTTCCTGCTGGACGGTGTTGAGGTCGGAGAGTGGTTCGGCGGAAAACGGCACGGGAGTCGCCTCGCCTGCGAGGAGCCGGGCGCGGTGACGGGAAAGTAGGCGCGGGAGCGAACGGTGCCACGGAACCCGCTCGACAAACCAGTTTTCCGGATAAAAACCGGCAAAAGGAATGTAGAGGTTGTCGGTGAGGTAGCGGCGCCCGTCGCCGGTGATCGAAGTGACTGCAAAACAAACCGAGATCGCGCCGTTCATCTGCGGAATGAAGGTCACTTGCACGCGCACGGTGGCTTGGTCGTCTTGGTAAACCGAGATACGCAGGTAAATGCCGCCGCCGACTTCGGCTTTGAGCGCTTGCGTCTGGCGAAAGCCCTGCGTGCGCAGCCACTCGCGAATCTTCAGGAGGCGCGGCTGCACGGGCCATTCTTCGCCGCTGGTATTGACGGCATAGCGAGGGAAAAGCGGAATCGGGCTGATGCTCAGCGCAGAAATAGCGAGCCAGTTGTAGAGTGTCTCGCCAACGAACCAGACGATAAAAAAGACTACCGTGAGCACCCAATACGGCCGATCAACGAGCTCGAAATCGTGGCACATCTGCGCTGCCCCAAACGCGAAAACGAACCAGCGCAACCAACGGTCGGCGATGGCTAAGAGCGGCGAAGCCACGCGCTGGTTGATTTGCATCAACACCAGCGAAACAAAAATCGCGGCGAGAATCAGATAAGTCGGTTCCACAGGGAAGTAAGGCGTAACGGGCACCGCTGGACGAAGCTAAAAATTGCCTGCCGAAGCGTGCGGTTGACTGAGAATTTAGCCCTGAAAATCAGCTGAGTCGCACGGGCATAATGACACAGACAAAGTTTTCGAGAGTCTTGAAGACGCCGGGGCTCACCTCATCTTTTACCTCGAAAAAGACTTCGTCCTTCGTCAACGCCCGGAGCGGATCCATCACGAAGGCGGGGTTAAAGGCGACCTGGAGATCCGGACCACTGTAGCCGATGGCCATAGATTCGTGGGCTTCGCCGAAATCCGGACTTTGCGCCGTAATCTCCAGCAGGTTGGTCGAGAGCTTCACTTTGACGGAATTGGCTTTCTCGGAGCACACGAGGGCTGCGCGGTGCACACATTGGAGAAACAGCTCGCGCTCAAGTTTGATGCGTTGGTGCGTCTCCTTGGGAATGACTTGATGATAATTCGGATAGTTGCCCTCGACGACTTTCGAATAGAGGTAAACGTGATCGATGAGGCCGCTGGTGTCCTTGTCGGTCGCGATCTGGAACGCCGCCCGCCGCTCGTTGAAGTTGATCTTCACCTTTTCGCCTTTGTCGAGGAGGCGGGTGAGTTCGCCCACTGTCTTGGCCGGAAGAATAATCGCACCGGCGCTGGCCGCGGGGACGTCCATTTCCTTGGCGATCAGGGCGAGCCGGCGACCGTCGGTGGCGACGAGGGAGAGTTTACCGTCCTTAAAATTGAAATAGACGCCGTTGAGGATGTAACGCGTCTCATCGGTGGACTGCGCGTAGGACACGCTCTTGAGCATGGAGACAAGCTCCGCCTGATCGAGGGCGTAAGCCTTCTCGTCGCCGAACTCGGGAAGCGGGGGAAATTCTTCCTTGCCGATACCCATAATGCGAAAGGTGGACCCCCCGGACGTGAGTTTGACCTGATGGTTGGGCGAACCGTCGAAGGAGACGTCAACGTTGGGCAATTCCCGCACGATACCGGCCAAACGTT
>CAMATV010000156.1 GCA_945861235.1 Opitutus sp. GAS368 | reverse complement strand
CCGTCGCGCAACTGGTAGGTGGATTGAAAACCGCGGAGGTTAAAACTACCGCCGATGTCGAGTCCGGTAAAGCTGCCGATTTGAACAATGTTATCGGCGAGCTCGAAGATACCGAAGTCTTCGAGGAATTCGCTCGTGAGCATGTTCACGGTGTAGGGCAGATCGACGATCTTGGTCGCGATGCGCGAGCCGGTCATCGTCTCGGAGGGCGCGTAGCCGCGGTTGGGGTCGGCGCTGACGGAGAATTCCGAGAGTCGCAGTACTTCGCTATCGGGTTTGGCGGTCGCTGCGGCTGGCGAGGGTGCCGTTTGGGCGCCGAGGGTGGCGCTGAGCGAGAGGGCGGCGAGCAGGGTCGCGAGGGCGCGGAGTGGGTTGGTCGGTGCAGGGTTCATTGGTTGCTTGGTTGGGTTTGGGTGCGGTAAGTTGGGGGCGTGTAGCTGCACCCGCAAGGCAACGGGTGAAATTCCTTTACGGCATCAGTCAGTGCTCAGGTTCGACTACGCTTGCGAGCAGCCTGAAGGCGAGCAGTTTCAAGACAATCCTCGGGCAGCAGAGCGAGCGCGACGCGGGAAATCTCGACGGAGATCCCGGCGATATTTAAGCCGCCGGCAGCGGCTCGGCGGCAACCAGTATCTTCTTCCGCGAATCGACGGTGAGGCTCAATCCCTCCAAGGTCCGTGCGCCCAGCAGCAGCAAATCGCCCTTCTCGGCGAAGACGACTTCGTCTACCGTGAAGCTCTGATCGACTCGGATAATCGCGAAGCCCACGCTCCGGGTAATCTTCTGGCCATTCGCCATCACGAACTCGAGGTCCTTCTTTTCGCGGGCGACTCCGAGCTTCTCCAGTGTCGCTCCCGGCGCCCACGTGTATTCGCTACCGGTGTCGACGAGCAGTCGGGGCAGCGATGATCCTTTCGAACGATCGACCACGTTTTCTATCCGGGCGCCGACGTGAAATCTTCCCATGTTGGAAAGGTAGTTCGACTGAGCGATGCGGCAAGTGCGATGGCGATGGCTCGAGCTTCGACGGGCGGGAGGTAGGCGCCTGCTTGCAGGCGATTTCATGAGAGCACGGGTGTCTCGACCGCATCGGCAGGAGAGCGGGCCAGAGTCCCGCGTTCTCAATCGCCTGCAAGCAGGCTCCTGCCTCGATCAAATACCGCGAGTGCCGCACTGCTTCCGGCGTTTCCAGCGGTCGAACAACACGGCGGCGAGGAGAATCAGGCCGCGGGCGACGTATTGATAAAAGGTCGCGACGTTGAGGAGGTTCATCGCGTTCTGAACGATGCCCATGATGAGCACGCCCGCGATGACGAAGGCCATGCTGCCGACGCCACCGGTGAGGGACACGCCGCCGAGCACGCAGGCGGAGATGACCTCCAGTTCGAAGCCCTGGGAGGTGTTGGGTTGGCCGCTCGTAATGCGGGAGGCGAGGACGATGCCGGCGAAGGCGGCCATCACGCCTTGCGCAGTGAAGATGATGATCTTCACGCGGTCGACGGCGATGCCGGCGAGGTGGGACGCTTCGGAGTTGCCGCCGACGGCGAGCGTGTCGCGGCCAAAGACGGTGCGGTTGAGAATGAAACCGAAGATCGCGAAACAGACGGCGGTGATCCATACTGGGGTCGGCACGCCGAAGAGGGCCGAGCTGCCGAGGGAGAAGAAGTCTTCGACGCCGATGCCGACCGCTTTGCCATCGGAGATGATGAAGCCGAAGCCGCGCACGATCTGCATGGTGGCGAGCGTGGTGATGAGGGCGTTGATACGGAGTTTGGCGACGACGTAGCCGTTGGCGACCCCGACGAGCGCGCCGATGCCGAGGCCGGCGGCGACGCCAAGGGTGATGCTCTCGGTCTTGTTCATCACGACGGCGGCGAGCACGCCGGCGCAGGCGACGACGGAGCCGATCGAGAGATCGAAATCGCCGGCGGCGAGACAGAACAACATCGTGCACGCGACCATGCCCGTCATCGAGACGGCGAGGGCGAGGCCCTGCATGTTGCGCCACGAGAGAAAATTTTCCACGAAGACCGAGCAACCGATGAACAGGATTGCGAGGACGACGAGCATGCCGGCTTGGTCGAAGAATTCGGCGATGGGTTTGCGGGGGGCAGAGGAGGCGGCGGTAGCCATGAAGGTGGTGGGTAGCTGTGAAAGTGAGCGCGGGGCGGGGGCTCAAACCACTCGCTCACGCTCGCAGCTACGGCAAGGAATCGGGTGTGAGTTCATGATCAGGAGGCGCGGCCAGTTTCGAGCGGCAGCGCGAGTTTGAGAAGTTTTTCTTCCGTGGCCTCGGCCCGGTCGAGGATGGCGGCGATCTTGCCCTGCCGCATGACGGCGATGCGGTCGGAAACGCCAAGGATTTCGGGAAGTTCGCTCGAGACGACGATCACGCAGACGCCGGAGCGCGCGAGGTCCTGCATGATCGTGTAGATCTCGCTCTTCGCGCCGACGTCGATGCCGCGGGTGGGCTCGTCGAGGAGGATGACGTTGACCTTTTCGGAGAGCCAGCGGGCGAGGATGACTTTCTGTTGGTTGCCGCCGGAGAGGTTGCGGATGAGCTGGTGGACCGAGGGCGTTTTGACGCGGAGCTGGGCGGTGCGCTCGCGGGCGTTGGTCTGCTCCCACGCCTCGTGGATGAAGAGGCCGGCGCGGGCGGTGCGGCGGCGGGCGCTGAGGTTGATGTTCTCGAGTACCGAGCGCACCGGGACGATGCCCTCCTTCTTGCGGTCTTCGGGGCACAGCACGATGCCGGCCGCAATGGCGTGGCGCGGCGAAGTGATGGTCAGTTCGCGGCCGGAAAATGTGATGCCACCGGAGGTTTTTGGCACGGCACCGAAGAGGAGCTTCAGCAGTTCGCTGCGGCCTGCGCCGATGAGACCGAAGAAACCAAAAATCTCACCGGCGGCGACGGTGAACGAACAGGGCTCGGCGAGGCCGGGACCGCAGAGACCGTCGACCACCAAAGCGCGGTCGTCACGCGTAGGCGGCGGCTCGTGGGTTGAGCTGCCGCTTGTCGGTACGCCCTCGCGATTGTCGTCTGCGGTGCGGGTCGGCCCGGCGGCGAGCGCCGTCCCTTCAAACCCCCGCGATGCCCGTGGGGTGTAGTTGTAAATGTCGGCGAGTGTGCGGCCGACCATGCGTTGAACGACGGCGTCGCGAGTGAGGGGGAGTGACGAGTCCAGGGGCGGGACGCCGGTGTCACGCGATGGAAGTCGGCCGGTGGCAACGTGGCGGCCGTCGCGCAAAATCGTGATGCGGTCGCAGAGTTCAAAAATCTCCTCCATGCGGTGGGACACGTAGAGGACGGCGCAGCCGCGCGTGCGGAGTTCACGGATGATCGTGAAGAGCCGGCGCACTTCGCGGTCGGAGAGGCTGCTCGTCGGTTCATCGAAGGCGATAATGCGCGCGCCGCGGGTGAGCGCTTTCGCAATCTCGACCATCTGGCGCTGACCGAGAGAGAGTTGGCCGACCTTGGTCTGCGGATTGATGTCTTCGCCGATGAGTTCGAGCTGTTGACGGGCGGCTTCGGCGAGGGCGCGGCGGTTGACGATGCCGAAGGTCTGCGGGAGGTGCCCGAGAAAAAGATTCTCTGCGACGCTCATCTCGGGGACGAGATGCAGCTCTTGGTAAATCACCGCGATGCCGGCGGTGAGGGCCTCGGCGGTGTCGCGAAAGGCGCGCGGTTGGCCGTCGATGGCGAGGGAGCCGCCAGACGGCGGGTAGGCACCGCTGAGAATTTTGAGGAGCGTGGATTTACCGGCGCCGTTTTCACCCATCAGGGCGTGAATCGAACCGGCGCAGACGTCGAACGAGACCTCGTCGAGTGCCTTGACGCCCGGGAACGCCATCGAGACGTGATCGAAGGCGAGGGCGGGGGGCATGGGGGAGGGGCGGGTTCATCCCTGCTCTCACGAGCAGGGCTACGCGGCGGCAGGTGCCGGCGGACTCAGTCGCGGACGCCCTGTTCCTTGAGGACTTGGCGGAAATTTTCGCGGGTGATGAGGACGCCGACGGTGCGGGTATCGAGGGCCGGTTCCTTGCCGTCCTTGATCCAGTGATACATCATTTTCGCGGTATCGTAGCCGTGGCTCTTGGCGGACAGCAGCATGGAGCCGAAGAACGGCGTGGGCTTGGCCTTTTCGAATTCGACAATGCAATCGGTGCCGTTGATGCCGACGCCGATGGCGGTGGCGGCGGTGAAGCCGCGGCCTTCAAGGGCGCGCACGGCACCGAGCACGCCGTTGTCGTTATTGGCGCAGACGAGCCAATGTTTCACGTCGGGTTTTTGCGTGAGCAAGATGTTGGTGGCATCGAAGGAGCCGGGGATATCGCCGGTGCGTTGCGGGGCTTTGAAGATGCGGTTCTCGGGGAAGCCGGCAGCTTTGAGGGCGTTGATCGCGCCGTCGGTGCGGGCCTTGGCGGTGGCGAGTTCGTCGAAGGTCGCGGCGCAGACAGCGGTATCGGCGACGGTCCAGCCGCGTTTTTTCATTTCGGCGGCGAGCGTCTTGCCGACGTCTTCGCCGATTTTTCCAGCGGAGATGCCGAGGTAGTGCACCTTGGTCATCGGTTGGCCGTTGGCGCTGACGAGTTGGTCGTCGACCGTAAGAAGTTTGAGGCCCGCGGCGCGCGCTTTGGCGACGAGGCCCGGTCCGAGTTTGGTGTCGGGGGTGCAGATGATGAGTCCCTGGGCACCACCGGCAGCGAGGTTGTCGATGGCAGAGAGGACTTTCTCGCCGTCGCTGGCGCCGATTTTCACGAGAGTGAAACCGAGTTCTTTCGCGGCCTGATCGGCGAATTTCCATTCGAGCTGGAACCACGGCTCCTCGGGCGCTTTGACCAAGAATCCGATCTTGATGGCGGGTGCGGCGTGGGCGGCGAGAGCCAGCACAGTGAGCGCGGCCAAGGCACGAAGGGGCAGGAGAAGAGGGGATTTCATGAGGACAAGGAAGACGGTGAAGCCAATTGACAAGAGCGAGCGTGCGATGGGGGTGGCAACTGTGAAAATGGTGTGACCTCGGCGCTGGACCTGGCGGTGCGGGCGCGGGTGTTGGAATGTTGAGCTGGCGAGTGCACCGCAGATTCTCTCCGCGCCGCAGCCTGCGGATATGCCGATGAATTTCAAGGTTGGCGAAGAGCTTGCCAAGCTGGACGCCGCGGGCTGAATTTGGCGCTTCTATGCTCGTCCATACTGTCTACTTCTGGCTCCGCTCCGACCTCACCGCCGCCCAGCTCGCCGATTTCCGCAAGGGAGTCGAATCGCTCGGTTCGATCAAATCCGTCGAAAAGTGCTATGTCGGCACACCCGCTGGGACGGTCAAGCGCCCGATCATTGAAGACTCGTATTCGTTTGGACTTACGGTGGTCGTGAAGGACCTCGCCGGGCACGATTTTTATCAGGTCGATCCGATTCACTTGGCGTTTATCGCGACGTTCAAGAGTTTCTGGACCAAGGTGCAGATCTACGACGCGCAGTAATTGCCGCCGGATTGCGGCCTTTTCTTCGGGTGGTCTCCGGCTAAAGTAAGCTGGTTCTGCTCCTGAAATTCGGGGGCAGAGGCGTGAAATAAAATCGCGAGCCCGCCACCCGAGTCGCCTGCTGGCTTGGCCGGCGCGACCGAGGGCGGCGACCGGCGTCATTATTTTTTCACTACAAAGGGCGCGAAGAACCCGGCTTGGGTGGCGGGGAAGCGGCCTTTGATGTGGACGCCGTCGTCCTCGTGTTCCTGCTCGTGGATGTGGCCGAGTTTGTGGAGCCGGGCGACGACGTCATAGCGGCTGTGCGGGATGACGAGTTCGGTCTCGGCGAGGGAATCGGCGATGAGTTCCACACAGCGTGCTTCGAGCGTGTCGAGGCCTGCCTTGGTGTGGGCGCTCACCAACAACGCGTCGGGCACGAGACGGTGGGCGCGTTGGAGCATCGCCGCATCCGCGAGGTCGGTTTTATTGAAAACGGTGACGATGGTCTGGTCGCCGGCACCGAGTTCACCGAGCACGCTGAGAGTGGTTTTGTGGTGTTCCTCGAAGTTCGGATTCGAGACGTCGAGCACGTGAATCAGAAAATCGGCGACGATCACTTCTTCGAGTGTGGCCTTGAAGGCCTCGACGAGGCCGTGGGGGAGGCGACGGATGAAGCCGACGGTGTCGGTGACGAGGAGCTTTTGATTGCCGCGGAGGACCAGCTGGCGGGTGGTCGGGTCGAGGGTGGCGAAGAGTTTGTCGGCAGCGAGGACGTGCGCGCCGGTGAGGGAGTTGAGCAACGTGGATTTACCGGCGTTGGTGTAGCCCACGATGGCGCAGGTTGGGATGGGGACGCGCTGGCGTTTGGTGCGTTGCACACTGCGTTGCAGCACGACGCTCCGCAGCTCGGCCTTGAGGTGCGTGATGCGATCACGCACCGTGCGGCGATCGTTCTCGAGCTGCGTTTCACCTTCGCCGCCCAAGCCGCCCTTGCCACGCTGCCGCGAAAGATGGGTCCACGCGCGCGTCAGGCGAGGGAGGGAATACTGCATCCGGGCGAGGGCAACCTGGAGGGTGGCCTCGCGGGTGTGAGCGCGATCGGCGAAAATTTCCAAAATGACTTCCTGGCGATCGATCACCGCGAGGCCGGAGAGATTCTCCCAGTTGCGTTGTTGCGCGGGCGAGAGGGCCTCATCGAAAACGATGACGTCGGCGCCATCGGCCTTGGCCTGTTCGACGAGTTCCTTGGCCTTGCCGGTGCCGAGAAGGAGGGCGGGGGTGGCGCGGCGAAGATTGACGAGTTCGGTACGTGCGACGGTGAGGCGGAGATTTTCAACGAGCTCGGTGAGCTCAAGGAGGAGTTCGGCGCCCTCGCCATCCTTCATATCGTTCGTTTGGACGCCCACGAGAAAGGCGCGTTCGAGTTTGGCGGGGCGTTTGTCTTCGAGGAAATCGGCCATGTAAGGGGGCGGAGCGTGGGTGTGGGCAAGGTGGAGGTCAAATGGGGAGGAGCGGGTTTTACCCGCCGGCTCCGCGGGCTTCGAAAAATCGAATCTGACTGCGGTGGAGTGCGGATGGGCTTTGGTGGGGCTGCCGCCAACGCCCTCTTTTGGGTTGCAGACGTTAGCCTCGCACTGGCTCGCCCAGTTGTTTTGAGTGTTGGCCATCCGGAACTCCGCCTCGTCCGAAGCGGTTTCTTTCCGACTGTTTTGCTTCAACCCACCGTCCTTATGATTTACCCTCGCCGATCTCTCGTGCCTCGCCGCCTGCTGCTGTGGCTGCTGTGCCTTATTTTTTCTCCTGCCGGGTGGACGGTCTCGGCGGCAGTGGCCGAAGCGCGGCCGAACATCCTCTTCATTATTTTCGATGACTGGGGTTGGCAACACGCCGGAGCCTACGGTTCGACGTGGGTGAAGACGCCGCACTTTGATCGCGTGGCGCGCGAGGGGGTGTTGTTCAAGAATGCGTTTACGTCGAATCCCAAGTGCAGCCCCTGCCGCGCGACCATTCTCACCGGGCGCAACAGTTGGCAACTGAAGGAGGCGGTCTCGCACAACGGACTTTTCCCCGAGGGCTTCGAGGTGTATCCGGATTTGTT
>CAMATV010000155.1 GCA_945861235.1 Opitutus sp. GAS368 | reverse complement strand
CGCGCCGCCAGCGCCATAAAGGTGAGCGAGGGATTTTGCGTCCCCGTCGAGGCCATACTCGCACCGTCGGTCACGAACACGTTCGCGCAGGCGTGCAATTGATTCCAGCGGTTGAGCAACGAGGCCTGCGGATCTTTGCCCATCCGCACTCCGCCCATCTCGTGAATGTCGAGCCCGGGGTTTTGTTTGGAATCGTTCTTCCGGATAGTCTTCGCCCCCGCCGCCACGAGCATTTCTTCCCCGCGCGCGTGAAAATCTTTGAGCACTTTTTCGTCGTTGTCGTGGTAGCCGATCGCCGTGACCAACTGCGGCACGCCCCACTCGTCTTTCGCCTCGGCCGACAGGCGCACGTGATTTTCTTTCCGCGGCACCGTCTCGCCCTGCATCATCATCGAAATCCCCCAAGGACCCGGCCGCGTGATGCGCGCTTTGAACTCCGCGCCGACGCCCTTTGCGCCGTTGCCCTGCTGCCAACCGCTGCGTGACGCGCCGAAGAACACCATGTAGCCGCGTTGAAAATCCAACGCGGCCTCCTGTTTCCGCACGTTGCGAAAATTCGGCATCATGAGCTGCGTCGGTCGTCGGCCCGAATAATACGAGTCGGCAAACCCATCCATTGATGCGCTGATGCTCCCGCGGTAATTGTGAAACGCGACATAGTGCCCGAGCAGCCCACTGTCATTGCCGAGTCCCGTCGGAAACCGTTTCGATTTCGAGTTCAGCAAAATGAGATTCGTATTGAGGGACGCCGCATTGACAAAGATCACGCGCGCAAAAAATTCTGTCGCCTGCTTCGTCTGCGCATCCACGACGCGCACGCCGCGTGCCTTGCCCGTCGCCTCGTCGTAGAGAATCGACTCGACCACCGAGTGCGGTCGCAACGTGAGTTTCCCCGTGCGCGCCGCTGCCGGAAGCGTCGACGAGTTTGAACTAAAATACGCACCAAACGGACACCCCCGATAGCAGAGGTTGCGCGCCTGACACTGACCACGGCCGGCCGCGTAGTGCTCCGGCTTTGGCACGGTGAGATGCGCGCAACGGCCCTGGATCACGTGCCGTCCCGCGAACGCCGTCATGATTTTCTCCTGCGCATGTTTCTCCACGTCGTTCATTTCCCACGCGGGTAAAAACTCGCCGTCGGGCAGCGTCTCGAGACCGTCGTAGTTACCACTGATGCCAGCGAATTTCTCCACGTGCGAATACCACGGGGCGAGATCGTCGTAACCGATGGGCCAATCGGCGATGCCATCGCGCACCGCACCTTCGAAATCGAATTTACTCCAACGCTGCGTCTGCCGCGCCCAGATGAGCGACTTGCCGCCGACTTGGTAGCCGCGAATCCAGTCATACGGTTTTTCCTGCACGTAAGGATGCTCTTTATCCTTTACGAAAAAATGCTCCGTCGCCGCGTCGAAGGCGTAGCATTTTTTGGCGATGGGATTTTCGCTGACGACCGTCTGCGGCAGTTTCCCGCGATGCGGAAAATCCCACGGGTTCTTCAACGCGGTCGGATAATCTTCGAGGTGCTTGACGTCGCGCCCGCGCTCGAGGACGAGCGTGCGCAGTCCCGCCTCGCACAATTCCTTCGCCGCCCAACCGCCGCTGATACCGGAGCCAATCACAATGGCGTCGTACGTATGCTCCTGCGCGCCGACGGTAGTGGGATGATTCGCCATCGATCGAAAGCGAATCGCGCGGCGCCGAGAGTTCAAGGCTGCACTGCGCGCGGCAGACGCACCTCGCGATCCGCCCAAGAAAAAGGGCCGAGCGCACCGCGCCCGGCCCTGCGCAGAAAAATCTATGCCTTCGACTCAGAACGCCACCGAGGTCGTGAACGCGATCTTACGCGGATCGAGGAACGTGTAGTTCTGGTTGACCGTGCCGGTGAACTGATTGGTGGCCTGACCCAGTTCGCGATAGGCCCCGTAGGCGCTGAACAGCAAGTCGTCCTTGTCGGTGAGGTTCGCCACGTTGATTTGGAAGCGCCAGCTGTGTTTCCCGATGCGTCGCGTGTAGGACGCGTTCATGTCCTGTACGAAGTAGGCGGTGGAGTAGAGATAGGCGAACGCGGCGGCCTTGTTTTGATCGGGGGTGGCGGTCGCGCCGATGGGGAGGTTGAACAGAATGTTCGGATTCATCGTGCCCACCTTGCGTGGACCGCGGCCGCTGATGGCCCAGCCGGCGCTCCAGCCAGCGAGCTTGCTCTGGCGGGAGAACGAGTAGTTGGCGTTGAACGAACCGGTCCACTTATTGGTGCCGTTGTTCACCGTGCCGGGCGCGACGCCCGCGAGGTTGTTCTGGAGCGAGAGGATGTTGTTGCGGATCTGCGTCGCATTATCGGCCGTGAGGACGTCGCCTTTGTCGTTGCGGAGATCGGCGGCCCACTTGGTCCAAATCGGCAAGAAGTTTTCGATGTAGCCCTGAGTGACGGGGCGGACCGCGATCGAGCGGGTCGTGGGGAGGGCGTAATTCGTAATGAGCCGCAGGCCCTTGAAGTTCGTGGTGGCCTGAAACTCGTAGCCCTTGGCGCCGATGGCCTCGACGTCGCGGAACGACATCGCGGTGAGCGTGGTGTTCGTGCTGTAGGAATTACCGGAGTTGTTCCAGATGGCGTTGAGGTTGCCGGTTGGCGCGGATCCGTTGATGCGGTCGATCTGCACCCCGTCGTAGCGGCGCACCTCTGCGGAGATTGCGCCGTCGAGCAGGTTGAAGCGCACGCCGAAGGCACGCTCGTTGCCCGTGGTGGCACCGAAGCCTTCGCCGTTGGTGGTGCCGTCGGCGTTCCAGCCGACAATCTTGGCTGCGCCCGAAGTGGGCGGGGCGAAGTTCTGCGAATAGTTGTAGAAGAGGCCGGCGTGCTGGCCCTTGTCGAGCCACACGACGCTGCCGACATTGGAGGTGATCGGCTTGGCCTTACCGATGTTGTGCGCGCCGACGACGACGCCGACGCCGGGGACGAAGCCGCCGAAGCGCTGGAGGCCGTTGGCGTCGATCGCGGAAGGCGTGCCGGCGGCGGACGCGCCGATGTTGCCGATCTGGTCGTTGAGCTGATTGTCGTAACGCGTGCCGAGCACGAGGGAAACGCGCTCGTCGAAGAAGGAAGTCGCGGCCACGAGCTGGGCATACTTGATGTCCTTGAACTCGATCGAGGCGAAGCCGCTTTGCACGTAGGCGTAGGTAAAACCGGCCGTGGGCGCGGGCAAAAAGGTGCTGCCGTATTTGCCGGGCTCATCGACGTAGTAGCGGTAGCGGAGGGTGTTTTCGGCGGCGGTCCAGTTCTGATTCGGGCCATCGACGCGGGCGGGAATCAGGCCGCGGGCCTCGAAGCGTTCCTTGCGCTCGCCGAAAATCGCGGAGAACTGGCCCTTGCCCTTGAGGGGCAGGCGGGTCTTCCACGTGAGCAGACTGCGGATCTCGTGCACGTAGTTCTCCTGGTAGCTGCGGTTGGGGGTCGCTTCGCCATAGGCGACGCCGACCTTGGGATTGACGGCGCCGTTCGGCAGGAAGCGGTTGATGTCGAGCTGGAGCGTACCGACCGAAGCTTGCGAGCGGGTGATGCGGTCGTTGTTGTAATTGTAATACGAGAGCTGGGCCGAGAGACTATCGGTGATCCGATGATCGAGGTAGGCGCTGTAGATCTGAAATTTGATGCGGGCGCTGGTGTCGTTGGCGCCGAGGTGGAATTCGCGGCTGGGCAACTTGGCGTTGGTGCGGATACCGATGAGATCGGTGCGGACCTCGGGCTGGAGCAGGTAGCCGTGGCCTGTCGAGCGGAAGGCCTGGCTGGCGCCGGTGTTGACGAGGCCGAGATTCGCCAGCGCGGGGATGAAGGTCCAGTTCTGCGCTTGGGTACTGACGGCGGTGATGCCGGCGAGGGCCTGACTGGCGGGGAGATTGGGCGTCACGCGATCATAGGTGTAGCCCGGCGTGTAATAGGCCATCTGATCGGCGTAGCCGGTGGTGTAGTTGAGGCGGTTATTGCGACCCCACTCCAGCTCGGTGCGGAGCTTCGTGCGCGGGCTGAAGGCGTGCGCGACGGCGATGTCGATCGCCTTCTCGTCGCTCGTGGCGCGGTCGCGCCACGCGGGGCCGTTGGTGTTGCGCTGATACAGGGCGCTCACGCGGGCGGCAGTCATTTTGCCGAGCCGGCGGTTCACGTCCAGCGTCGTGCGCAGGCCGCCCCAACTGTCGTAGCGCGCGGTGCCGGAGTAAGCGTCGCGGTCGAGGCGCGGCACCTTCGTCATCGTCGTCGCAACACCGCCGATCTGGCCGTCACCGAAGAGAATCGAATTGGGCCCGCGGGAGAACTCGAAGCGCTCGGTATTGTAGGAATCGCTGACGCCGTAATAGAGAAAGTAGTTGCGCGTGGGATAATTTCCCGAGGAGCCGACGCCGCGGAAGTTAAACTCGAACTCGCCGAACGGTGAGGTGTTTTGCGTGAAGTTACCCGGATCGACGTTCATCGCGTAGCGGAACGATTCGCGCATATCGGTGACGTTCCAGTCCTCCAAAAATTCCTTCGTAAAGGCGGACGTCGCCGCGGGCGTGAGCTTGAGCGGCATGTCGATCCGGCCACCGGAGCCGGCGTTGGCGGCCTGATAGCCGCGATCTTGGTCCGTGCGCACCTCGAAGACGGAGAGCTGGATGGCGTCGCCCTTGGGATCGGGGGACGCCATCGTCGCGGAGGCGACGGCAGGCGCGGTTTGGGCGCCGAGTGGCAGCGCGAATAGGCCGAGGGCGGCGAGAAAAGAGCAGCGCGTGCGGAACGCGGCGCCCGCGGGGATGTGCGGATTCGTCATAGGGTGTGGGTCAGGGAGAAACGAAAGGAAACTCGTGCCGACGACGCGCGAACGCCGCAAGTCGGAAGACAACGCTGCGTGCGGACAGTCCGTGTAGTGAGTCCGCAGCCCGCAATACGTAGCGGAAATCGAGAAATTTTGGCCGTGCCGCGCCACACGTGGCCGCGTCCATGCCGATCAGGGCTGACACCCATTATTCTCCTAACCCAGGCTTTTCAAACGCGGAGATCGCGGAGATCGCAGAGGAATACCCGTCGTCTTCGCGTCCTCCGCGCTTAATTCCCCTCGTCCGACTGTGGAAAAAAGTGGGTGTGAGCGACCGAACGTCAGAGCTGATTCCCCTTCGCTGCCAATATCCGACTAATTTGCCTGGAGGCAGGAGCCTGCTTGCAGGCGATTCAGGACGTGGTCAGTCGGTGAAATGTAAAATCGACCGCCAGCAGGCTCCTCCAAAAAACCGGTGTTCGTCTCATCTCGAACGCGCATTGGAATGAGGTGCGCCCTGATGCTTGGAATCGAGCCTTACGGTTTGGTTTTGCTCTCAGCTCTCACCGCTGCTCACGGCTTCGCGTCCGCCAACTTCATCGCCCAGAGAATCCCTTGTGTCAGGTGCGTGCGGTAACGCGGGTCGCTCCACGTCTCCTCCCAATCGCCGAGCGCGGTATAGAACACGCGGCCCTCGCCATGTGGCTTCGCCCACGACACCGGAAAGACGCGGTCTGCGGGATTCACCTTCGAGTTCGCGAGATCGAGGCCAGCGGGATCGAGGCTGAGGAGGAGCTGAACCTGGGGGCGGTCGAAATTTTTGAACTGGTAGATGTCGTCGGCGAACGGAAACGTTGCCGCGAGATGCCGCGTCGCCGGATGCGTCGCGTCGTTGACCTTTATAATCACTTTCGTCTGCGGCGCCTGCGCCGTGCGCCACGGGCGGCGGTCGTAATTCGCGCCGAGCATCCGACCAAACTCCGCGTGGCCCTGAAATGTGTTCGCCGTGGAATGAATCCCGACAAACGCGCCGCCGCCCGCGACCCACGCGATGAGCGCGTCGCGATCCACCCCCGGCGGATTGATCGCGGTGAAAAACACGATGGCACGGTAGCGGGAGAGTTTCTCTTTCACGACCTCGGTGCCGTCCTGGGTGATCGTAACGTCGAAGACCCCGCGGCAAAGCGCGGCGAAGTGTCGCTCCGCCACAGAAAGTTCGCCCGACGCCGGCCGGCGAATCACGTCGTTGTCCGAGGTCATCGGGTTGGCGAAGAAGAGAACCGTGGGCAACGCGGCGCCCGGTGTGGCGGCGAGGGCGTTGCCGAGCGCGGCTACCGCACCGACGGCGAGGACGAGAAACGCGAAACTGCGGAGGAGCGTGCTCATGGGGTTGGGCTGCGGATTCAGACGCGACGGTGCGGTCAAGGCACGTCCTAAATCTCCACGAGGGCCGTGCCGGTGGCCCCGGCGTCACCGGTGACGGTGGCAGCACCGGGCGGGAAACGCACGAGGTCAGCGGGACCCCCGCTGCCGGAGGGAAGCCCGAGGGGGCCGACCGCCGCGATTTTTATCGGTGCGCACTTCGCAAGCGGACCACGGGAGAACGGACTCCGCCGTGGCCGCGGCGTCGACCGCTTTGGCGGCGGTGCTGGGTGCCGACACCGTTGGGAAAAGGGATGCGCCCTAAAAGTCGTCGGTCCAGGAGGCCTCGGGCCGACGGAGGGGCGCTTGCCCAAGCGCCCGGCTTGCCGACCGACGCAGCGGCGGTGGGAAAACCGCCGTTCCCTGAAAAGCACGACCACAGGAGTGTCGCCAGTCCGTTGGACGCGTGACCGCTGCGGAGACTGACAACCGAGAAATCCGCCCGGGAGTAATCGCGGAGCAAAATGGGCTAGCCAAGGTGCGAAGAAATGGCCCTGTTACGGGGGTTCCTGTCATCGGACCTCCGGTCAGGCCAATCCTCCAACGCAACCAACTAAATACCCGTCACAGCCATGAAGAAATCCACCCTTGGAATTATCGGTCTCAGTGCATCCCTCCTCAGCGCCGGCGTTTTGTTCGCTGAATCCGCAGCGAAAAAAGCCGCGCCGGCCCCCGCTGCGGCAGCCCCTGTCGCCGAAAAGCAACAAAAACTCGTCCTCGCCTCCACGCTCAAATCGATCGAGGCCAATCGGGAATTTCAGGCCAACGTCCAGTTCGTGCAGACCCAACGCCAACAGGCCGTCGACCTGAATGCGGCCCACGACAAAGAGACCAACGCGACCAAGAAGAAGGAGCTCAAGACCAAGCTCGATGCGCTCATGGTTCAGCTCAACGAGAACAACCAGAAGATGGCCAAAGCCTATGGATTCTCCCTCGACCGCACCTACACCCTCGTCGTCGAGACGGCGCACGTGTATATGTTCGTAAGCGATGAAGAGGCCGCGAAAATCGAAAAAGAGCAGGCCGCTGCTGCTGCTAAAGAGCAGGCCGCGGCGAAGAAGAAGTAAGTCCCCCCGCGCCCGCCGGGCTTCGCGCCGCGCGAAGCCTGCGCACCGCACCAGAAGCGCTAACCCAAAGGGCACCTCGCCATTTTCCCGGCGTATTTTTCCGGCGTAGCTACGAGCGTGAGCGAGTGGAATTCCCTCCTCTTACCCATCGCCCAAAAGCCCCAGACTTTGCTTTGCCCGGTAGCCGCGAGCGCCAGCGAGTGGTGATCCCCACGTCATTTGAGTTTTGAATGCTGGTCGCTACAAGCTACAAGCGTGGGCGAGTGGTGTTTCAACACCGCACCCTTG
>CAMATV010000154.1 GCA_945861235.1 Opitutus sp. GAS368 | reverse complement strand
CAGAATTATTGTTTCCGCTGGGCCCAGAGGTTGTCGGCGGTGTAGAGCGCGAGGCCGACCCAGATGAAGATGAACCCCAGCAGGCGTTCGCGCGGGCAGGGCTCGTGGTAAACCCAAACGCCGAGTACGAATTGCACGGTGGGTGCGAGATATTGGAGCAGACCCATGGTCGAGAGCCGGATGCGCTGAGCGCCGAACGCGAAGAGCAGCAGCGGGACCGCGGTGATCACCCCCGAGCTCAGTACGAGGACGTGGGTCGCGGCATCGACGCGGCCGAGCGCACCGGTGCCCGTGTGGTGTTGCCACAGAAGAAACGCGACGGCGAACGGGGCGAGGAGGAGGGTTTCAACGGTGAGACCGATGAGGGAGCCGAGCGGAGATTTTTTGCGCAGGAAGCCGTAAGCGGTCCAGCTGGCGGCAATCGCGAGGGCGATCCACGGCGGGCGGCCGAGCTGCGCGATCATCACGCCGACACCGAGGGCGGCGAGCGTGATGGCGATCCACTGGAGGCGGCGCAGCTGCTCGTGCAGGAGCCAACGTCCGAGGGCGACGTTGAGGAGCGGCACGAGAAAGTAGCCGAGGCTGCACTCGATCACGTGGCCGGTGTTGACGCCCCAAATGTAGATCAGCCAATTGGCGGTGAGCAGGGTGGCGCTAAAGAAGTTTAGGGCCGCCGACTGCGGCGTGCTGAGCGCGGCGCGAACGTGACTGAACGAGCCCTGGGCCAAGACCACACCGAAGACTAAGACGAGCGACCATACGTGGCGGTGCGCGATGAGCTCGAGAGGGTTGATGCTCGCGAGTTGTTTCCAGTAGAGCGGAACGAGGCCCCACGCGAAGTAGCAGACCGCCGACGCGAGGGCACCCGCCTTGGCGGAGGGGTGCGAAGCGGCGGGAGAGGGGAGGGCCCGAAAGGACACGCGACGACGTTGGGGCGGGGTATCAAGTTCCGGGCCGGCGGTGGTCGTGGGTGGCGCGCAGTGCGGTGCGGGCCGACCAGGCCAATTATTTTTTCTGTGGAGGGGCGTTGAACAGATAACGCTGACCAAACTCGTCCGCCGCCTGCGTGCGCGCGGCGTCGGCGGATTTGCCCTGCGCGGTGAGCTCGGCGGCGCGTTTGTCGATCCAGCGGACCTTGAAGTTTTCCTCGACCGAGCCGGCGATTGCGGGGTTTTCCTTCGGCTCCTTCGATTTTTTGGAAAAGAGGCAGCCCGTGGTTAACAGGGCGGCGAGGGCGAGGGAAGTGAGGGAAAGGCGTGGGATCATGAGAGAACGGAGCGGCGAACGTGGTGGTGTCGGAGGGAGACGGCGAGGGAAACTTTTTGTTTTCGCGCCGCGACGAAATGTCGCTTTGCTGGCGTGCATGAGTGAAGAGCCATCGATCCCGCCTCCCGCGTTGCGCCTAAAACCGAGGCTGAAACTTCCCGATTCGCCCGCCGCTCCCGCAGCGGCCGCGCCCCCTCCGCCCGCTGCGCCGGTGTCGGAGGAAGCGCCGGCTGCACGGGTAGAATCCGCCCCGCCACCTGCGGCGGTTTCGCCGGAGTCCGCGCCCACGGAAATTATTATGGCACCGGCGGCCCCAGCGATCGCGCTGGTCGTCGAGGGCGAGGGTGCGGCCTCGACCGCGGCAACGCGCGTGCGACTGAAGCCCCGGATGCTCGCCCCGGTCGCTGCGGCGGCTCCGGTCGGAGTTCCGCTGTCAGTGCCGACGTTAACGTTCGAGACACCGCCGGCGATCGAGCCTCCGTCCGCGCCCGTTGCGCCAGAACCGGCCGCAGTGCCGGCACCCTTGGCGGTGGAGAGGGTGGAAACACCCTTGGCATCTCCGCCGTCGGCGCTTGCGGGTGAAGGTTTGAAATTTAAGTTGAAATCCAAAGTGGGCGCACCGCCCGCGCCAGCTGCCGCCGCTGCGGGCACCGCGCCGGCTGCTCCGGTGGCGCCGCCTCTACCCGGCCCGAAATTTCCTCCGCCGCCTGGTTTGGCGAATCCAAAATCTGCGCTCCCGCCGCCCCCGGTTAAGGCCGGTGCCGCCGGTGGGCCGCCCTCGCCGTCGGCTGCGCCGAAACCGCTCCCGCCGTTTCTCGTGGTCGCACCTCTCTCCACCGATCACAACGCGCTGCCGATCCCGCGCATCGCCGTTCCCGCGGAGGCGTCCCCAAAGGCGCGGCCGGCTCCGGTGGTCGCGAAGCAACCTTCGGCCTTGAAGAAAAACGTGCTGCTGGCCAGTGCCGCCGCGCTGCTGGTGCTGAGCGTGGGCGGATATTTTGCGTGGACGGAATTGATGTCACCGCCGGCCGCGCTGCCGCCCCCGGTGGCGGTGAAACCCAAGCCGGCGGTGGTCGCCCCGGTTGCTGCCGCCCCGACTCCCACGGCCCCGGCCACGTCCAGTGCGGCGACCAAAGCTGCCGGGCCACTCACCCCTGTGGACACGATGAACGCGCTCGCAAAGGCGCCGGTCAACGCGATCAACAAGGCGCGGGATGCGGTCGCAGCCCGTGCCGCCAGCGGTCAGTCCCGCATCGATCCGCTGGCGGCGGGTCAGGATGTGCCCGAAAAGCCGGCGGCGGGAAATTCCGGTGGCGCCGCTACCGCAACAGGCACCGCGATGGCGAACCAGCCGGCGACTACCGCAGCGGCCACGCTCGCACCCGGAGTCTCGGCGACGAGTTCGGGGGGCGCGGCGGTGGTTGAGGCGAGTCCCGCTTTCCGCGCCTTCGTGGCCAACGTAAAAATCACGGGGACCATGCAGAGTTCACCGGCGAGAATCATCTTGAACGGCCGCCTCGCCCGCGCGGGCGACGTGGTGGATTCCGCCCTCGGCATCGTGTTCGACGGAATCGACTCCGAGAAAAAACAATTGATCTTCAAAGATAAGTCCGGGGCGATAGTGACCAAGAAAAACTAAGCTTCGCGCGGCCGCGTGCGCTCCGCACTCCGCGCGCGGCGGGATCGGTGGCCGGAGCGAGAGCGCTCCGTGCGGGGTTACTTCGCGAGGGCGGCCTCGCGGATGAGTTTGATTACGGTGGGATCCGTGGCGATGCCGAGCACGCCGTTCACGACAAACTGGATACCGATACACAGAATGAGAAACCCCATGACTTTCGAGAGCGCGTTCATGCCGTTGAGGCCGATGACTCCGACGACGCGCTCCGAGAGGCGGAGCGTGCTGTAGGTGATCGCCGCGACAATCAAAATGCCGACGATGATCGCGATGTAGTCGAGCCAGCCGGTGGACAGAGACGTGAAGCCGATGGTGACCGCGATGGAGCCGGGGCCACTCATCATGGGCATCGCGAGCGGGGAGAAGGCGACGTCGCGTTTTGCGCGGGCGGCGGCATGGGCGGGATCTTCCTTTTCCGGATCGCGGGGCGGAGCCATGAGCATGGCCGAACCGATGCCGGCGACGAGCATGCCGCCGGCGATGCGGAGGCCCGGGATCGAGATGCCGAAAAATGCCATGATCAAGCGTCCGCCGACGAGGAAGCTCACGAGGATCACCACCATGTAAATACACGCCATGCGGAGCTGTTGGAGCCGCCGTTCGCGCGTGTCGCCCTCGGTGATCGCGAGAAACGTGGGCGCCGAAGCGAGCGGATTGATCATCGGTAACAGAGCGATGACGGTGCCGAGGATCAGCTCCCAGAAGTGAGCGACGTTGGACATGCGGGGAGGTTCGTGGACGCGGGCTGGCAGTGCAAGACGGGCGCTTTTGTCGTTTGCACCACCAAAATATATGCTTCGCTCCACCGCTTCCACGGGCCTCGCGCCCAGCCCTGCGCGGTGGGCGTCCGCTCCTCCTTTTATGAAAAAAATAACCCTGCTGTTTCTGATCCTATCAGTCGGACTGAGCGCGCTCTGTGCGCAGACGCCTGGGCCGCTGTTGTTGCAGTCGCCTACGCTGAGCAAAACCCACATTGTTTTCGTCTATGGAGGCAGCCTGTGGAGCGTCGCGCGCGAAGGTGGCGACGCGCGGCGGCTGGTCGTCGGCGATCCGGGCACGGCGAGCGGCCCGTTGTTTTCGCCCGACGGGACGCAGGTGGCGTTCACGGGAAATTTCGACACCAACGAGGACGTGTACGTGGTCCCGGCTGCCGGCGGCGAACCGCGCCGACTGACCATGCATCCGGGCACGGACGTCGCGCTCGCTTGGACGCCCGACGGCAAGCGCCTCCTTTTCCGCTCCTCGCGCGAGGCCTACTCGCGGTTTGAAAAACTCTTTACGGTTTCGGCCGACGGCGGGTTTCCGACGGAAGTGCCGCTTCCGATGGGTGTGCAGGGTGCTTTTTCGGCCGATGCTGCGCAGCTTGCTTACGTGCCCACGTGGAACCGCCGCGGCGGCGCGGGCGATGCCTATATCGCCATCAAGAATTATCGCGGCGGAAAGACGTCGCCGATCTGGATCGCTTCGCTGGCCGATTCAGCCGTTACGCCCATCCCCCGCGAAAACTCGAACGACTTCAACCCGATGTGGGTCGGTGATAAGATCTATTTCCTTTCCGATCGCGCCGGCGCTACGACGCTCTTCAGCTACGACGTCCAGAGCCGCGCGGTCACCTCGCTCTTGAAGAATGAAGGCTTCGATCTGAAATCCGCCTCCGCCGGCCCCGGCGCGATCATTTATGAGCAGTTCGGTTCGCTGCATTTGTTTGATCTCGCGAGCGGTCGCGAGCGCGCCGTACCCGTGCGCCTCTCCGCTGATTTGCCGCAGACGCGCCCTCACTTCGAAAAGATTGCGGCCAGGCAGTTGTCGCAGGCCGCCATTTCGCCGACTGGCGCGCGTGCCGTCTTCGAGACGCACGGCGAGATTGTCACCGTGCCCGCCGAAAAGGGCGATATGCGCAACCTCACCCGCTCGCCCGCCATCGCCGATCGGGATCCGTCGTGGTCCCCCGACGGCAAGACCATCGCTTATTTCTCCGACGAAGCGGGTGAATACGCGCTTCACCTCCGCGATCAGACCGGCCTCGGCACCGTACGCAAAATCGATCTTGGGCCGTCGCCCTCGTTTTTCTATAACCTCAGCTGGTCCCCCGACAGCCAGCAGATTGCCTACAGCGACAAACGCGGAAAATTCTGGCTCCTCGATCTCGCCGCCGGCAAGCCGGTGCAGTTCGACAGTGACCTGCGCAGTCGCGGAGTCGCGATCGAGTGGTCGCCTGACAGCAAGTGGCTCGCCTACGTCAAGCAGCTGCCGAACAACCATCGCGCCATCTTCGTCTATTCGCTCGAGGCCGCGAAGGTGACGCCGTTCACCGACGGCCTGAGCGACACGCGTTCACTCAGCTGGGACCGGAGCGGCAAATACCTCTATTTCACCGCCAGCACTGACTTGGGCCTGAGTTCCGTCGGCTTCAACATGAGTTCGAACGCGCATCCCGTGACGCGTGCCGTCTACCTCGCCGTGCTGGCCAAAAATCTGCCCTCGCCGCTGGCACCGGAAAGCGACGAGGAAAAGGACGACGCGAAAAACAAAGACAAGCAGCCCGACAGCGATCCGAAAATCGCCGGCGCCGAGAAACCGGCCGACGACTCCGCCGAAAAATCCACTGCCAAGCCCGCCGCCGACTCGGCGAAGGAAAAAGACAAAAAGCCGGTCAAGGTCGTCATCGACTTCGAGGGCCTCAGCCAACGGATCATCGCGCTGCCGTTGCCGGAAAAAAATTACGGCCAGCTCACTGCGGGCAAGGAAGGTATCCTTTATGTGCTCGAAGGTCCGCAGGTGGCGGAAGGTCGCGGCGAGGGCGGCGGGAAATCCGCCTTGCAACGCTTCGATCTCAAGACGCGCAAGACGGAAAAAATTCTCGAGGGGGTCGATGAATTTCACCTCGCCGCGAAGGGTGAGAAAATGCTGTGGAAAGCCGGTACGAGCTGGTTCATCGGCGGCGCCGACAAGGTGCCGAAAGCGGGCGAGGGTGCGCTCAAGCTCGATGCGTTCGAGGTCTGGGTTGAGCCGCGGGCGGAGTGGCGGCAGATGTTCAAGGAAGTGTGGCGCATCGAGCGGGACTTTTTCTACGACGCGGGCTACCACGGCATCGATCTCGCCCAGGCGGAGCGCATCTACACGCCGTTCCTGGACGGCATCGCGAGCCGCGCCGATCTCAACTACCTCTTCGCCGAAATGCTCGGCCAGCTCAGCATCCAGCACATGTATGTTGCGGGTGGTGCCCGCCCCGAGATGAAGGAAATCAAGGTGGGCCTCCTCGGCGCCGACTACACAATCGTTGGCGACCGCTACCAATTTGCGCGCGTGTTTGACGGCGAGAACTGGAACCCGTCCGCCAAGGCACCGCTCACGGAGCCGGGCGTCAACGTGAAGCCCGGCGAGTTACTCCTTGCCGTCAACGGCCGTGAGCTGCGGGCGAACGAAGAAGTCTTCAGTTTCTTTGCGGGCACCGTGTCGAAACAGACCGTGTTGCGGGTTGGCCCGAACGCCGACGGCACGGGCGCGCGCGATGTCACCGTCGTGCCGGTCGCGAGCGAGTCCGTGCTGCGCAACCTCGCCTGGATCGAAGGTAACCGTCGCAAGGTCGACGCGCTCAGCGGCGGCAAGATCGCCTACGTCTACGTGCCCGATACCGCCATGCCCGGTTTCACGAGCTTCAACCGTTACTTCTTCGCACAGGTCGGCAAGCAAGGTGCCGTGATTGATGAGCGCTTCAACGGCGGGGGCCAACTCGCCGACTACATCGTCGACTACCTGAACCGTCCGCTGCGCACCCGCATCGTCACGCGCGAAGGGGCCGTGAGCGACTCGCCGGGGGCCGCGATCTTCGGACCAAAGGTGATGCTCATTAACGAATTTGCCGGCTCCGGCGGCGACGCGTTGCCGTGGTATTTCCGCAAGGCCGGCACCGGTACGATCGTCGGCACGCGCACGTGGGGCGGCTTGGTGGGCATCGGCGGCTATCCGGTGCTCATCGACGGCGGCACCGTGACCGCGCCGCACATGGCTCTCTATGATCTCAACGGGAAGTGGGAGGTTGAAAACGTCGGCATCGCCCCGGACGTCGAGGTGGCACACGATCCCAAACTCGTCCGCCAAGGTCGCGACCCCCAGCTCGAACGAGGCGTCGAAATCGTACTGGCGGAGCTGGCTAAAAATCCGCCGAAGGATTATCCGATCCCGCCGTATCCGAAATATCCAGCACGCTGGCCGGCGCCCCAGCCGTAGCCCGTGGCGGGCGCGTTCCCCGCGCCGCGCTATCGTGCGCGGAGTGCACGCGCAAGGGGCCCGCTCACCAGGTGCAGACAGGCCCGCTCACCAGGTGTCCACCGCGCCCTTGGGCACGGGGATGGCGTCACGGTCAAACACATCGGTGGCGTGGGGATCGCGCATGAACGAGGCGATCATTGGCTCCGGCTGGAATTTTTCTTTCAGCGCGCCGTGCTCATCGCAGAACTGCGCGCGCCACTCCAAATACTCGGCGATGGCGGCGGCGAAGTCTGCCCGCGAGTTGATGGCGAGGATGCTGCGCTTAAAGGGCTTGGAGGGCCCGAAACGTTTCGCATACCACGGAGCCACTTTGCGAAAGAGCCGCGCGCCATGCTCCTCGCCAAAGAATTCGCAGTAGCGCTCGAAGTG
>CAMATV010000153.1 GCA_945861235.1 Opitutus sp. GAS368 | reverse complement strand
GACCACGGCACGACCTGGTCGGCCGAGTTTGTGCTGACGAACGATGGCGCGACGTGGGATCTCGGCTACCCAAGCACCGTGCAACTCGCCGATGGCGCGCTGCTGACGGTCTGGTATGAAGTACCGAAGGGAACCACGAAGTCGCTCCTACGCCAAGCGAAGTGGCAACTGCGTTGAGTCGGCGGTGCCACCTACATCTGTCCTATGTGCGACCCAATGGATATCACTGATGGTGGTCGGGTTCAAACCCTTCGCGGAAACGGTGCATACCTCCCTCGGTGGGACATCACTGCGGTCGTCGGTCTGACTTTGGCCGCTGGTGCCGCCAACAACGCTAGGGGCGGCATCGCCGGCATCGTGGTAAACACGGTTACGAAGGCCTATCTTGACGGTGCGCTGGTCATACGGGGGCAAACCGGTGGTCAGGAGGTGACCACCAAGGAAGGACGGTTCAGATTTGACACGGTGCGGGTCGGTCCGCCCCAAGTCTTCACCAGTTGTCTCGGCCTGAAGACCAAGCGCCTGTCCGGCTTGACCAGTGACGAGGCGCAACCGATCACCAGTGATGAATTCCGGCAAAGCGTGGCGTGGAAGAATTCCGCTACGAGCACGCTGCTCGCAGGAACCTCGATGCTCCGCGTGCATCTCGAAAACGCCGAGCTCTTCGTCGTCACCTTCAATTAATTACCCTATGAAGCTCCTCCGAAAACTTCGCGCGGTTTCAGTCGCCAGTCTTGGGGTGGCAAGTGTGTTCGCCGCCAGCCCGTTGCCCCGCACGATTCTCTTCGTGGATGACGACGACGTGCTCTACCGGCCCGGAACGCTCAAGCACGTGGTGGAGTTCAAGAAATTCTCCGCCGACCCGGTGATTGCCCCGGATAAACTCTGGGAGGGCATGATCGGGTGGAACAGTGTCTACCGGAATCCGGCGACGGGAAAATTTCAGATGTGGTATCAGGCGTATCAAGAGCGGCGCAAAGGGGACAAGAGCCTCAAGTGTGTCGTGTGCTACGCGGAGTCGGACGACGGTCGCACATGGACGAAACCGAATCTGGGGCTTTTTCCGTTTTACGAGGAATCCGCGACAAACATCGTCCTCGTCGGCGCCGGTGGCAAAGAGGGCGGCTATGGCGATCGCTATGGCAACTCCGTCGTCGTCGATCCGCGCGATCCCGATCCGGCGAGGCGCTACAAGATGCTGTATTACGATTGGGGCTTGGGAGAAAACGTGAAGCAGGGGGGCGGACTCTATGTCGCGTTTTCGCCGGACGGGATCCGCTGGACGAAACATACAGGCGGCATGGTCTTGAAGACGGCCTATGGCGGCAAAGGCCTGCCGGCACCGTTTCAGGACGAGGGATTTTATTTCGAGGAGAAACGGAAGGACGGGACGTTGCAGCGCCAGTGGCGCGTGCCGCTCTCAATGTCGGACGCGGCCGAGGCGATCTACGATCCACGGCGCGAGGCGTTTGTGATTTACGGAAAAATGTGGACGCCCTTTCCCGACGGGGGCGCTGCGTGGAAGCACGGGATGGGCCGCACCGAGAGCAAGGATTTCATCACCTGGAGCAAACCCGAGTTGTTGCTGACGGTGAACGATCGCGATCCGCCGCAGGCTGAGTTCCACACCTCGCCGGTCTTTCTGCACCTCGGAATCTATTTCTCCCTGAATCAGATGCTCGTTCGTGCGCTCGGCACCATCGACGCCGAACTGATGAGCAGTCGCGACGGGTTTCGCTGGGACCGGACGTTTGCGAACACGTGGGTGATTCCGCGCGGACCCGAGGAAAAATTCGACGCGGGCTCGATCATCACTAACGGCTCGCCGGTGATCATGGAGCGCGAGATGATGTTCTACTACGCCGCGTATCGCGGCACGGCGATCGGTGGGGTGGGGCTCAATCGCCAGGTGGTCGGCGCCAAGGATTATTTCAGCGGCGTCGGCCTTGCGATCACGCCGCGCGATCGGTTGGTGGCGGTGGGGCCTGATCCGGCCACTCCGGTGAAGGAGCAGAAGCGGGGTGCCCCGCCGCTCGTGAACACGATTGGAAACGTCACCCTGCGCGCGCTTGATTTCAGCGGCGTGAAGGCCCTGACGATTAACGCCGACGCGGCCAAGGGAGCCGTGCGGGTGGAAATCCTCGATGAAGACGGCTACCGGCTCCGTGGGTTTACGAAGGACGACGCGCTGCCTATCACGACCGATGGACTCGCGCTGCCCGCGGCTTGGAAACAAAAGTCGCTCGGCGACTTGCCGGCGGGAAAATATCTCGTGCGCGTATATCTTGATCGGGCGGACCTCTACGCCGTGACGTTGCACTGATCGATCGTGAGCGCTCTACCCGACAACTCTTCCAGGCGGATTCGAGCGCTCGCCGCGTGTTTCTTGTTTTCGGTGATGGGCCGCAGTGCGTTCGCCGCCTCAGAGCCAACGCCGCCGTCTGTCGCGCCCTGCGTGGTCGACGTCGCGTATGGCCCGCACGCGCGCCACCGGCTGGATTTGTGGCGCGCGAAAGTCGACGGTCCGGCGCCCGTCGTCGTGTTCATCCATGGAGGCGGCTGGCATGGCGGCGACAAGTCGGCGGTGCCCGCGGAATGGTTGCAGCACATGCTGGCCAACGGCGTCTCGGTGGCGTCGATCAACTATCGCTTCACGAGCACGGCGACCGTGCCCGGGCCGCTGCTCGACGGCGCGCGGGCGGTCCAGTTTCTTCGCGCGCGCGCGGCCGAGTGGAATCTGGATACGGCGCGATTCGGGGCGATGGGTGTTTCGGCGGGGGGCTGCACCGCCCTGTGGCTGGCTTTTCACGATGATCTCGCCGACGCAAAGAGCGCCGATGCAGTGGCCCGGCAGTCGAGCCGGTTGCAAGTGGCGGTAGGGATGTCGCCGCAGACGTCGCTCGATTCGGAGGAGGTCGTAGGGTGGGTAGGGGAGCAGGTGATGAGTCACCCGATGATAACGCGCGCGGTGGGTGCGAAGAACCGGGGACAGGTGAAGGAGCGCTACGCGGAGTATGCGGCGGTGATGCGGGAGAGTTCGCCGATCGCGCACGTCTCGCGCGACGATCCGCCGGTCTTGCTTTCCTACCCGACGATGGGTGCGCTGCCGGCGCCCGACGCCGGACACGCGATCCACCACGCGATGCACGGGCTGAAACTGAAGGAGCGCGCTGAGGTCGCTGGAGCGGTCTGCGTGGTGCGGATCGAGGACCAGGTAACGGTCGCGGTGCCCAAGCCGGAGGAATTTTTAGTCTCGCACCTCAAGACTGCCGCCCGCCCATGAGCAAACCGCTTTGTTTTACGACCGCGCCTTCGTTTATAGATGCTCCCGCCGGAGCGGAACCCGCGGTGGCGGACCTCGAATTGTGCGTGCTGCGTGGCGTGGGGGCCGGCCAGCCGTGGCCCGAGGATCGGGCGGGCCAGGTGGAGATTTTTTTCTGCAGCACGCCGCCGCCGAATCTCGCGGCGTTCACCGCTCTGCGCTGGCTGCAGATCGAGTCGGCGGGTTTTTCCCACCTGTTTCCACTGAAGCTCGGTGCGCGTGGTATCACGGTGACCAATGCCCGCGGGGTCTTCGACTGTCCCATTGCCGAGTGGAACGTCGCGATGATGGTGAATCTCGTCCGCGATCTACGGACGATGATTCGCAATCAGGACCAGGGAATCTGGGATCGATCGCCAAAATTTTCCGGTGAGTTGCGCGGGCGGACAGTGGGCCTCTGGGGTTACGGCGGTATTGGCCGCGAGACGGCGCGGCTCGCGAAGACGCTCGGCATGAAAGTCCATGTGCTCACGCGCTCGGGTCGGAAGTCGCGGGCCGACTCCACCTTCGTCCCCGGCACCGGGGATCTCGAGGGCGTGTTGCCAGATCGCTATTTTGATGAGAATGAAAAGGCTGCGTTTCTGCGCGAGCTCGATTTCCTGATCCTCGCGCTCCCGCTGACGGCTGCGACCGAGGGAGTGGTCGGCGAGCAGGAACTGCGCACGCTGCCCAAGGGAGCCTATCTGCTCAACCCGGCGCGCGGGCCGATCGTCCAACAGGAGGCGCTGCTCGCCGTCCTGCGCGACGGCCATCTCGGCGGCGCGGCGCTCGACACGCACTATCACTATCCCATGCCCGCCGATCATCCGCTGTGGAGATTTCCGCACGTGATCCTCACGCCGCACATTTCGGGCACCACCTTTTCGCCGCACTTTCGCGAGGGCCTGCTCCGCATCTTTCGCGAAAATGCGCAGCGCTATGTGGCGGGCCGCCCGCTGCTCAACGTGATCGCGCCAACGGATCTGCAATGAGAGCCGCCAATTGTTTTCCCTGCCCATGAAGATCACCCGCGTTCGCACCGTGCTTTGCACCGCTCCCCAGAAGGACATTTTTATGAAGGCGCGCGAGCGACGATCGGCGGCCTTCATCGTGATTGAGACCGACACGGAACTCACCGGGCTCGGCGAGACCTACGCCGGCTACTTCGTGCCGGAACTGGTGCCCGGCGTCGTGGAGTTTTATGCGCCGATTCTCGTCGGGGAGTCGCCGCTCGACATCGATGTGTTGTGCCGCCGGATGTTCACGGCCGGAAAATTCTGGGCGCGCGTCGGGCTCGGCTCGATTGTGCAGAGCGGCATCGAGTCGGCGCTGTTGGACTTGAAGGGCAAGGCGCTGGGCGTGCCAGTTTATGAACTGCTCGGCGGGCGCTGCCACGAAACCGTGCATTGTTATGCCACGGGCGGCGTTTCGCCCCATGCGCGTGACGAGTTGGAGGGCAAGGTGGCGCAATACCTGAGCCTGGGTTTCGACGCGGTCAAACTCGGCGCGGGCAGCTACCGTCTGGGGCATCCGGTCGTCGCTTCGCGCACGCCGCAGGAGGCGCGCGATGTCGAGGTAGAGAAAGTGGAGTTCCTGATGAAACGTTTCGGAGCCTCGTTTCAGCTCAATCTCGATGCGCACATGGACAACCTCGGCGAGGCCGACCACGTCTGGAATCTCGCGACCGCGCAGTGCGTGCTCCACGCGCTTGAGGGGTATCCGATCGGATTTTTTGAGGAAGCGCTGCCCTACACGGACATGCGGGCCTACGCGGCGCTCCGGGCCTCGACGACGATTCCCGTCGCGGGCGGCGAATGTCTCTCGAGCCTCGAAGAGTGGCGCGACTGGCTGGAGCACCGGCCGTTCGCGCTCGCGCAACTCGATGCGTCGTTTATGGGCGGCATCATGAATTTCATGAAGATCGCGCGCCTCTGCGAATTGCAGGGCGTCTCGATCGCGACCCATGCGTGGTCGGCCACGCCGGGCGTCGCGGCGAATCTGCACGCGGCGTTTGCGAGCCGCAATACGAGCATCGTGGAGTTCGCCGCGTATTCTCCCAACCGGCCGGCGCTCAACACGCATGTCGACGCACCGCTGCTCACCGAGCTCTGGGTGGAGCCGCCGGTGCTCGAGCACGGCCGACTGCGGCTCGCTGACACGCCCGGGCTCGGGGTGCGTTTGCCGGAGGGCTTTTGTGAGCGGTATCCGTTTCAGCCTGGCAGCGGCGAGTTCAACTCAGTCAAAGGCAAGGTGCTCACGCCATGACGCGGTCGTTGCGGCGCACGATGGGCTGGCTCGGATGCCTGATGGCCTGCGCGGCCCAGGCGGCGCCGAAACCCGCCCCGCTGTTTTCCGACCACGCGGTCTTGCAGCGCGAGGTGCCCGTGCCGGTCTGGGGCACGGCCGCTCCGGGCGAAAAAATTACCGTGACGTATCGCGAGACCATCGCTTCAGCCGTGGCCGACAGTGCGGGGCGGTGGCGCGTGGACCTGCCGCCGATGCGCGCGTGGGCGTCGGCCGATCTGGTGATCACGGGCGCGGGCACGGTGGTTGCGCGGGATGTGGCGGTAGGGGATGTGTGGCTGCTCACGGGTCAGTCGAACATGGAGTGGCCGCTGGCGAAATCCGACGGGGGGAGCGCTGCGGCGGCGGCCGATCTGCCGTGGTTGCGGCACCTCAAAGTCCCCCATCGCGTATCTGATCGCGCTCAGGAGGAATTTCATGCCGGCTGGGTGCGGAGCTCGCCGGTCGCGGCGCCGGCGTTTTCGGCGGTGGGCTTCTTTTTGGCACGCCACCTCTATGGCAATGGGGCGGTGCCGGTGGGCCTGCTCAACGTGTCCTACGGTGGCACTATCATCGAGTCGTGGCTCGGCCCGCGTGCGGTGGAGGCGGCGGCGTCCGGTGCCAATGTGCGCCGACGCTGGTCGGAAGTCATCGCGGCATTTCCGGGACGACAGGCGCAGTATGAGGCAGCGCGAGCGGCGTGGGAGCGAGCGAAGGGGCGCGTTGGGTTGGGTGGGGTGACCGCCGTCGCGCGTGAGCCGCGCCGGCCTGACGGCCCGGGCAGCGTCATTCAACCTAGCGGTCTCTATCATGGAATGCTGACGCCGGTTCTGCCGTGCGCGGTGAAAGGTGTGCTGTGGTATCAGGGTGAATCGAACGTCGGCCGGCCTGATGAATACGCCGATTTGCTGGCGGCGATGATCCGGGGCTGGCGGCACGATTTCCAAAACAGCCGGTTGCCCTTTTTCGTCGTGCAGCTCCCAAACTACGCCGATCGCAATTTCTCCTGGTGGCGGTTACGCGACGCGCAGGCGAAGGTGGCGACCGAGGTGCCGCACACGTATCTCGCCGTGACGATCGATCTCGGCGAGTCGCGCGACAAACATCCGCGGAACAAGGACGAGGTCGGCCGCCGACTCGCGTTGCTCGCGCGCCGCCATCTCCTCGGCGAAACGATCACGGCGGAAGCGCCGCGGCTGAAGTCCGTCGTGCGCCAAGGCAGTGCAGCGGTGGTGGAGTTCGCGACAGAGGGCGACGAGCTGATTTGGAGATCGACCGCCGTGGGTTCACCTGCGCTGGAGGTCGCTGGTGCCGATGGCGTCTTTATACCGGCAACCGGGCGGCTCGAAGGTGGACGGTTGTTCCTCAGTGCTGAGGCGGTGCCGGAGCCGCACTTCGTGCGTTATCTCGCGCAGAACGATCCCGCGCCGTGTCTTTTCACGCGGGGCGGCCTGCCCGTCGCTCCGTTTCAGTCCGGCCTAAAATGAAAATCTTCCTCGCCTCCGCATTTTTTTCCATGACAGCCCTGCTCTCCCAATCCACGGCCGCAACCGCGGCTAGCTCCGAAACCGCGTCCGCTTCCCCAGGCTGGAAGCAACTCGCTCCCTTGCCGGATCCCGTGGGGTGGGCGGGGATGTTTGCGGGCGTCCTCGACGGTCGGCTCATCGCCGGGGGCGGTTCGCAGTTCCCCGAAAAGCCCATCTGGCTGCAGGGCACGAAAGCGTTCAACGGACGCCTCTACGCGCTCGCCGAGCCCGCGGGAAAATGGGAGGTGCTCGAGGCCCAGTTGCCGGAAAAGATCGGCAACGCAGCGAGCGCTGCCACGGCGGACGGAATCTATCTGGTCGGAGGCATCGCAGCGGACGGATGTCGCGCGACCGCGTGGGTGTTGCGCTCGAAGAATGGGGCCTTGGTGGCGGAGCCGCTGCCGTCACTGCCGCGACCGCTGGGCTACGCGGTCGCGGCGGTCGTGGGCCGTCGGCTCGTCGTGGCGGGCGGCCAGCACAACCTGA
>CAMATV010000152.1 GCA_945861235.1 Opitutus sp. GAS368 | reverse complement strand
CGCCCAGATGCCACTGGCGTCGCTGTTGCGGATTTCGTTGTGCCGCATCGCGTCGAGCGCTGGGCCGCGAGTTGCCAGGCGCGCACGCGCTCTTGCGGCCACCAATTCTCGCCGTGGCCCCTACCGTCAGAGCCCGTACCGTTTCAAACTTTCCAAGCGCCATCCGTCTAGAAATCCTGCAATCGCCCCTCGCCGGCAGCGCTGCCCGGCCCGATCCGCGCCAGCACTTCGCCCAGCAAGTAGATGGACCCCGTCACCACGACGACATCATCGACTCCACCCGCAGCACAGCGCCCCTCGTCGGGAAACAAACCCGCCACGGTCCCACGCACAATCCGTCCGCCGCGCGCGTGAAAATCCGCCGGCACGAGCGCCGCGAGCTCTTCGTAGCTGCACGCTCGTGCCTGGTTGGGCACGACAAAATAAACCTCCTTCGCGTGCCGGCAGATCGTCTCAATCAGCGGTCGGGCGCGCGCCACGCCCAGCACGCCCGTGATCACCACTGGCGCGCGCCCGGTTTCGGCCACCAAGCCCGTCAAATTCGCGTCGAGCACCCGCGCCCCTTCGGGATTGTGCGACGCGTCGAGCATGGTAATCCGGCCGCCGATTCGCACGCGCTGCCAGCGCCCCGGCCAGTCCACATGCGCCAATCCCTGCGCAATCGCCTGGTCTGAAATCCGCCATTTTTCGGGCAACGCCCGCGCCACCAAGGTCGCCGTCGCCGCGTTCCACCGCTGATAATCACCCTCAAGATTGGTCTGCGGATATCGCTCCAGTTCGTCCCCATAGTCTGCGGTGACCGACGTCACTCGCGCGCCGCGCTCGGCCGCGATGCCGCGAATCACCGCTTCCGCCACCGCCGGCATCCGTCCGATCACCACGGGGCGACCAGCCTTAATGATCCCCGCTTTCTCCGCGGCGATTTGTGCCAGCTCGTTGCCCAGAAACTCACAGTGATCGAGTCCGATCGAAGTGATGACGCTCACCTCCGGTGTCACGACATTCGTCGCATCGAGTCGCCCGCCGAGGCCGACTTCGATCACGCTCATTTCGCACTGCTTGCGCGCAAATTGCAAAAAGGCCATCGCCGTCATGAACTCAAAGAAACTCGGGTGATCGCCCGGATTCTCCGCAGCGACCCGCTCCGCCGCCGGTCGCAACTCCCGCGCGTAGGCCACGATTTCCGCCTCCGTCAACGCCCGACGTTCGACCTGCACCCGTTCGCCCAATTTCACCAGATGCGGCGACGTATAGAGTCCCGTCCGCCATCCCGCCGCATGCAAGATCGCATCGAGCATCGCCGCCACCGAGCCCTTGCCGTTGGTGCCGGCCACATGGATACACGGCACCGCACGCTCGGGATGTCCGAGCTCCGCCACGAGCAGGGCCATCCGGTCGATCCCGAAGCGCACTCCGTGGGCCTTCAGACCAAAGAGATAGTCCGTCACCGCCGCATAATCGGTCGGTTCTCCGGTTGTCATCGTGGACGCGATTACGGCCGCCGCGCTCAGTTTCGCCCCGCCGCCCGCGCGATGGTCCGCTTGCCCACATACAACGCCAACAGCAAATCGCGCAGGCGATCCCGCATGTCCAGTCGGCTCACGATTTGGTCGACCAAGCCATGCTTCAGCAAAAACTCCGCCGTCTGAAAACCCGCCGGCAGCGTCTGCTTCGTCGTGTCCTTGATCACCCGCGCTCCGGCAAATCCAATCAAAGCTCCGGGCTCGGCCAAAATAACATCGCCCAACGTCGCGAAACTCGCCGTCACCCCACCCATCGTCGGATGCGTCAGCACGGAAATGAAAGGCAATTTCGCCGCCGCCAGCCGCCCGAGCGCCGCGCTGGTCTTGGCCATTTGCATGAGCGAATAAATCCCTTCCTGCATTCGCGCGCCGCCTGATGCGCTAAAAATAATGCAGGGGATTTTCTGCTTCAACGCGACTTCGATGGCGCGCGTGATTTTTTCCCCGGCGGCCGCACCCATCGCACCGCCACAAAAGCGGAAATCCATCACCGCGACCGACACCCCAATCGCGTGGATCTTCCCCGTGCCACACACCACTGCCTCCGGCAGGCCACTGTCTTTCTCGTAACGCTTCAGGCGATCCGGATACGGCTGCGAATCGATGAACTTCAGCGGATCGCTGGACTTCACCGCCGCGTCCACTTCGACAAACGTGCCTTCATCAAAAAGCTTCGCGATCCGCGCGCGGGCACTGATGGGGAAATGATGACCGCTCTTCGGGACCACCATCTGGTTGTCCTCAATCTCCTTGTTGAAAATAATCTCCCCGCTGGCAGGATCCTTCGTGTAAACCCCCTTCGGGATGTCTTTCTTGCGGGTCTTGCGAACGGTATAGGTCGGTTTGTCGAAATGCATGGGAGAGATTTTCAGCCGTGGCCGAAGGTGATCACGTCGAGGTTGAGACCGCCCGCACGACGGAGCGCCCGCGCACAGCTGTTAAGCGTGGAGCCTGTCGTGAAAACGTCGTCAACCAGAACATAATGGAGGTCGGGATTAATGGTGGTGCCGCGAGCCAGAGCAAAGGCATTTTTCAGGTTCGCCATTCGGGTGCGGCGGTCGAAGGCGGTCTGCGTCGCCGTGTCCTCGGCCCGGCGCAACGCCTGTTCAACGCGCGCCCCGCCGCCCGCCACCCGTGCGAGAATTTCCGCGAGCAACGCCGCCTGATTGTAGCCGCGTTCGCGCAACTTTCGCGCGTGCAGGGGCACCGGCACGACGACCGCTCCCCGCGCCAGTTCGCGCACATGGGTCGCGCGGCGAAAAATCTCCTCCATATCCGCCAACACGTGCAGACCGCGGTGATATTTGAGCTCAATCACCAAGGCCCGCGCCGGTCCCTTGAACAGCACCGCGGTCCGCCCCTCTCGAAAAGCCGGATGCAGCCCTTCGCAATTCGGACAGCCCCGCTCCCCCTCAACCTCGCCGTAAAACGGCGACCCACACGTCGTGCAATGCGGCGGCTCCACAAAATCGAGTTGCCCCACACACTTTATACACAGGTGCCGAAACCCGCCCGGGCCCGCGACGCCCACCGCGGATTCACCCCTCGCCCCCACCCGCTCTTGCGCGACGAGCCCGCGACAATGCACACACGAGGGCGGAAACACGACATCACTGACCCCGCGCACCAGTCGACTGAGCGTCGGGTTCATGAATAAAAAACCCGGTCGAGAAACAGTCCCTGCGGCGGCGCCGTTTTCACGAGGGCCGTACGTTCCTTGGCCTCCAAAATTTCCCGCACCCGCGCGGGGGTGAGCCGACCTTCACCCACCGCCAGCAGCGCACCCACCAAACTCCGCACCATTTTATAGAGAAATCCTTCCGCTTCGGCGGTGATCTGCAGCCGCCGCCCGCGCCGCGCAATGTCGAGTCGGCTCACAGTGCGCACGGTATTTTCCCGCTCGGTACCGTTGAGCGCGGTAAACGCTCGAAAATCGTGCTGCCCGCGCAATACCGCCGCTGCTGCTGCCATCCCCGCGAAGTCGAGTGGCCGGAACATCTCCACGCAAAACGGCTTGGTAAATGGGTCGGCTTCCCCGAGCCGCACGTGGTACACGTAGCGTTTGCGCGTGGCCTGAACCCGGGAGTGGAAATCCGCCGCCACCACGCGCGCGCTGCGGATCTGGATCGTGCCCGGCAATCCGCAACGCAGCGCCTTGCAGAGCCGGTCCGCGCCATGGGGCCAGACCGCATCAAAATGAAACACCTGCCCCCGGGCATGCACGCCGGCATCCGTTCGCCCGCTCCCGTAAATCCGCACGGCTGACTCCAAAATCTCCGCCAGCCGGGCCTCGATCACATCCTGCACGGCGCGCCCTCCGGCCTGGCTCTGCCAGCCCGTGAAACCCGTGCCGTCATAGGCACAGACACATTTCCAGCGGCGAATTTCGACTGACTTTACGTCGGACATTACCGGAAGGTTGCGCCGCTCAGGTGCCGCTGTCCAAAGTGTTTTCGCTCCATGCCACTCACGCGCTACCACCATCTAATTTGGGATTGGAACGGCACGCTCCTCGACGACCTCGATCTCTGTATCGACGTGATGAATGCGCTCCTCGACCGCCGCCAACTCCCGCGGCTTCACCGCGCGCGCTATCATGCGCTCTTCGATTTTCCGGTGCGCACCTACTACGAGCGCCTCGGTTTCGATCCCGTGGAAGACAGCTTCGCGCGCCTGAGCGTCGAATTCATTTCCGGCTACGATGCGCGGCGCCTCGAAAGCTCCTTGCATCCGGCGGCCCGCCGGGTCCTCGCCGCTGCTTCGGCCGCCGGGCTTCGCCAATCGATCCTCTCCGCTTACCGACAGGAAACGCTGCACGAAATCGTCCAACATTTCGGCCTCGCCGCGCACTTCGACCACATCGCCGGGCTCGCTAACATCGACGCCCACAGCAAACTCGCCCTCGGCCACGCACTCGTCCGACGCCTCGCGATCGCTCCCGCCCGAATTCTCCTCGTGGGGGACACGCTGCACGACCTCGAAGTCGCCCGCGAACTGGGGGTTGACTGCGCCCTCATCGCTGCCGGGCACCACCCCTTCGAGCGACTGCACGCCAGTGGCGCGCCCGTCTTCGCCGACCTCGCCGCGTTCGCCGCAGCTTATGGGCTTTAGGCCCGATCTTCCTCGGGTGGCGGAAAAATCTGATTCAGGTAGTCCTGCAAAATTAACGTCGCCGCCCGCGAATCGATGATACCACTCGCGCGCACGTCGCGGCGCTTGTGCTTCGCGATGCTCGCTTCCGCCTCGTAGCTCGTGAGCCGCTCATCGACCAGATGAACCGGCTTCCCCAGCTCCGCGCTGAGCTGTGCCGCAAACCCCTCCGCCTCCTTCGCCTTCGGTCCCTCACTATCGTCCATATTGAGGGGATGTCCGATCACGATCTCGTCCGCTCGCCGCTCGCCGATCACCTTGAGCAGCGCCACCCGCCGCTCCGCCGCATCCGCCGAAGTCAACGCCGGCAACGGCGTCGCCACGCCCAACTCGTCGCCAAACGCGAGTCCGATGCGGCGAGTGCCCAGATCAATGCCAATATAACGCATCCCCTGATTCCCACCGCGGTGCGCTTCCGGCGCAAATTCATTTGCGACGACCGCGCTTCACGCTCTCTTTCCCGACGATGCCCACTGCGTTGCCCCATCTCTCGCCCGCCGAACTTGCGCGCTACAGCCGGCATATCCTCCTCGGCGAAATCGGCGTCGATGGTCAGCGTAAACTCGCCGGCGCCCGCGTGCTCGTCGTTGGTGCCGGCGGACTCGGCAGTCCCGCCGCCCTCTACCTCGCGGCCGCCGGAGTCGGGACGCTCGGCATCGCCGACTTCGATCGGGTCGCCGATCACAACCTCCAACGCCAGCTCCTCCACGACACCGCTGCCATCGGCGAAACCAAAGTCACCTCCGCCGCGCGGCGACTGCGCGCGACGAATCCCTTCATCCAGATCGTCGAACATAGCGACGGCGTGACCGTCGGCAACGCCCTCGCCCTGTTCGCCGCCTACGATGTGATCGTCGACGGCACCGATAATTTCCCCTCCCGTTACCTTAACAACGACGCCGCGTTCTTCGCGCAGCGGCCGTTGGTCTACGGCAGCGTATTCAAATTCGAAGGCCAAGTGTCCGTTTTCGATTCCACGCGCGGCGGTCCGTGCTATCGCTGCCTCTTCCCGTCCCCACCGTCCGAGGGCAGTGTGCCCGGTTGCGGCGAAGCGGGCGTCCTCGGCGCGCTGTGCGGAGTCATCGGCAGCCTCCAGGCCCTCGAGAGCATCAAACTCATCACCGGTATCGGCACGCCACTCAGCGGGCGTTTGCTCACCTACAACGCCCTCACGCAGGTCTTCCAAACCCTCACGCTCGCCCGCGACTCGGGTTGCCCACTCTGCGGCTCGGCGCCGACAATTAATCAACTCACGACCGAAGCTTGCTCTGCGCGTTGCACCCCAACACCACCCACTACGTCCATGCCGACCGAAGACTATCCTCTCGAAATTTCCGTCACCGCAGCGAAACAGTTGCTCGATCAGTCACCCTGCGGGGTTCTGCTCATCGACGTGCGCGAACCCTACGAAGTCGAGATCGCCAGCGTCCGCGGGGCCGAGCTGATCCCCATGGGCCAGATCCCGGCAAACACGCCTTCGCTCCCGCGCGACGAGCACCTGCTCGTCATGTGTCACCACGGTGGTCGGAGCCTGCGCGTGACCCAATACTTGCGCGCCCAAGGCTACACCGCCGTGACCAATATCGCGGGCGGGATCGACGCGTGGGCCGAGCAGATTGATCCCGCCTTACGTCGCTACTAACCGGGCACAACGGCACCGCCGTCAGACCCGGAGCTCGGGATGCGCCGCCGCATACGCCCGCGCGTAGTTTGCGAACGCCGCCTTCAACCGCGCGGACACCGTAGCTTGTCCGACGGTGAATCTCACCGCGTCAATCGCCGCCACCGGTCCAACATCCTTCGTGGTCGAAAGGAGAAAACACTCGCTCATTCCGCCAAAGTCCGCCGGTCGCACGCGCTCCTCCCGCGCCGTGACGCCCGCGGCAAGCGCGACCTCATTGAGGATGAGATCCCGCGTGATCCCGCCCAAAATACCCGCCGATAAGGGCGGCGTCAGCACCACTCCGTCGCGCACAAAAGCAATATTGGACACGGCCGCTTCGGTGACTTCACCCGCGTGATTCAGAATCACGACCTCATCGGCACCGCGCGACCGGGCCTCCCGCAGGCAAAGAATATTATTCAGATAGTTCCCCGTCTTCCACGCCGGACTCAGCGCGTCGACGGGATTTCGGCGTAATTCGGTCGCCAGGGAAAGTTGCAGTCCATCGCGCAATTTTTCCGCCGCCACTTCCGGGCACGGCTGCACGAGGAGCACGAAGTCAGAACGATCCGCCAAAGCCGGATCGAGTCCGATGGCGCCGCCGCCACGCGTGACCTGCAGGCGAATATAGAGCTCTCCGAGATTTCCGCTGCATTCGCGATAACGGGCCACGGTCCGCTTAATCTCAACCATCATGGCCCCCGCCACGAGCGGCAATTCGAAGTGCAAAGCGCGGGCCGAACGTTCCAACCGCGCCCAGTGTTGCTCCCAAGTGAAGATCACTCCCTCGTGCGTCCTCCACACTTCATAGATCGCGTCGCCATAGAGAAACCCGCGGTTCAGCGGCGAAATCGAAGGCTCATCGGCCGCGTGTAAGCGACCATTGGTATTGGCTTGGATGATGTGCGCACACATGGCTGTTTGAACAAAAGACCAGACTCGCGAATCGCCTCGGTGACGCCAAACAAAAAGCCTCCGCGTTAGGGCGGAGGCCAGTGGGAAGCGAAGCTCGTGAACCGACGGCGGTCCTTATTATTTACGGGCTTTAACGAGTCCGAGTGCCTTCTTAATATTCTGCACACTCGGCAGCGAAATCTTGAGTTCTTTGGCGATGGCCGCTCCTGATTTACCCTCTTCAACCAGTTTCTTCACGTTTGCACGAGTCTCGTCGGTGATGACTGCGCGGGTGCGGTTTTTGCCGCCACTCGCCTTGGGCTTAGCGGCACCACCGACTTTACCCCCGCCACCCACCGCGGCCTTCACCGCCTTGGCGAAAGCTTTGACCGTTGAAAA
>CAMATV010000151.1 GCA_945861235.1 Opitutus sp. GAS368 | reverse complement strand
CGTTATTTGCCAAATATCGTACGGCGCGTGCCGAGCCTGCGCCCGCAGTCGCGCGCGCAGTGGGCACGCCTCCTACCCCCACAGCGCCGGCCAAATCAGCGCTGCGGAAAACCGAGCCTTCCGCCGACAACGACAGCCTCATCTCGAAGGCGAAAAAAATCTTCACTCAAACCAAGGAGAGCGCTCACCCGGGTTCGATCGAGGGGCAAATCGACGGCTGGTTCGACGGCTGGACCAGCAACACCATGTGGCGCCTCAAGGACGGCACGCAGTGGCGGGCGGAAAACAGTCAACCGGGATTCACGTCAAATCCGGTGCGCGACCCCAAAGTGAAAATCTACCCTGCCGCGATCAACGGCTATTGGCTCGAATTCCCCGAACTCGACCAGAAGGTGCGCGTGCGGCAACTCCCCTAGGGCTACGACACGGAAGTTTTGCGACCGGGTAGCGGCGAGCCGACGCCAGCCTCGGCTTGCTGGCGCTCGCCGCTACCTGACATGGCATGCCTCGTTTATTTGGGGTCGTTACACGAGACTTCCTTTCTCGCAGTCCGTGGCACGGAAACATGGCGCGGAGCTTCAGCCCGCGCGCGCGGTAGAGGGCGGGAATACTCCGGTCAAGGCACGGACTGATACCAACGTCTGTTGAGACTTTGACTCAAACCCACGGGCGAGACGCCCGTGCCCTGCCAGACAACACGTTCAGAAGTCAACAGACGTTGGTATGAAGCACCGTGCCGCAGCGGAGCACCGTTGCTCTCACACTCGGGCACGGGCTTCCTCGGGCGCGTTGCAGCCAACCAGCGAAGCCCTCCCCGGCGCAGGGGCACAAAAAAGGCGGCCCGCGTGAGCGGGCCGCCTGCTGAATTCGGAACCGAGACGATCCCTGCGCTTAGAAGCGCTGGGTCATCTTGATGGTATACATCCGACCGAGGATGTTGTGCATCGAGCGGTCATACTTGTCGGCAAAGGAGGATTCAGCCTTTGGCGGCATGCGGTCGAGGGCGTTTTCGATGCCGACGCGCACCGTGGTCTTGCCGAGCTTGTCGAAGGTGTAACCAAACGTCGCATCAACCGTCGGCCACGCAGCGACCCGGCCCGTGAAGTCGGTGCCGCCATCCGGGTCTTCTTTGTAGGAACTGGTGTAGTTCAACTTGATGGTAGCAGCCATCTTCTTGTAGTCCCAGTCCGTCTGGAGGGTGCCACGATAATTGGGCACCGTTTGCGGTCCAACCCCGTCGTTTGGCGTAAAGGTGCCGGCGTAACGGGTCTTGGGCTGACCCGGGCCCTTGACGATGTCGTAGCCCAAGACGCGGGTCATGTTCAGGCGGTAGGTGAAGCTGCCCAAGGTGCTCGTGCGTTGCACGTAGGCAGCCTCGAGATCGAGGCCGTCGGCCTCAAGCTGCGCGATGTTTTCGTAGGGCACGGGCGCGATTTGCACGATGTAACCCTTGATGCCGGTGCGGGAACCATCGAGGTCGACGTCGATCCGATTGGCGAAGGGCGCGTTGTTGTTCTTCGCAAAGTTTCCGTTCGCGAGTTTGGTGATACCGCCGCCGGCCGCAAACGCGTCCACGTAGATCTGGGCGTCACGCACGATGATATTCTTCTGCTTCACCTTGTAGTAATCGACGGTGACGCTGAAACCCTTGATCGCCTTCGGCGCCCAGACAAAACCGAGGTTCACGCTCTCCGAGCGGGTTGGTCCGAGGTTCGGGTTGCCCGACTCGATCGTGCCTTGATTAGGCTGGTCCGCATAACCGAGCCACGGCATGAAAATCTGCGGGAAATTCTGCGAGGGCTCCTCGACGAGATTCAAAACCGTCGGGGCGGTGTAGCCTTCCGAATAGGAAGCACGCACCGTGAGCTCGTTGTTGATTTGGTCGCGCACGTAGACGCGGCCGATCGTCGCCTTCTTCTTGAGGTGGCTGAACTTCTCCTGACGGATCGCACCGCCAAGCTGGAGTTTCTTGGTGAAAGGAGCATTGGCGAGGAGAGGAGCAACGCCCTCGGCGAAGAGGGATTCCACCGAATAATTCGAGGCAAACGCCGTCGTGCTGTTCCAACCGGAACCAGCGGCTTGCTGTTTCGCCAAGTCCGGCGTGCGAGCAAACTTCTCTACACGCTGCTCATAGCCAACCGCGCCTTCAAACGCACCGGCCGGGAGATCGAAGGGACGACCATTGAAGGTCATATTGCGAATCACTGTAGTGTAATCGCGGGTCGTGCGGGGCTCCAGCTTGATATACTCCAGCATGCCGGGGTCTTGAGATACGACGCCGGTATCGAACGGATTCGTAAACGGATTGAAGCTGCGCGCACCGGTGAAGTCTGCATTGCGACCTTGGAGAATTTCCCGGAGGCGGGCCGTGTTGACGCCGTTGCGCTCGATGTCGAGTTGGTTGTTCAAGTTCCAGAACCAAGACATGTCGTAGCTGTAACGCTCGTTGATCTTGCCCTTGAGGCCGACCGTCGTCGCGAAATCGTCAAATATGGTATCGTTATTGCGGGGCCCAAAATCGACGAAGCGATAGCTCCAGCTGGTGATATCGACCGCTTTCGCGCCGAACACCTTTTGGTTCCAGTAGTAATTCGCCGGGATGCGCGCATCGGTCGCCTGATTGGCTGTGCCAGCAAATCCGGCGGGCGACGGAGCCAAGCCAGCCTGCGAATAGCTGCGCATGTAGGTGAGGTCGGAATAGATCTTCACGGCGTCGCCGAGCAGCTTGTATTCGACGCTGCCGAAGACGTTGTTACGCTGCGCGGGGCGAACCGTCGGCGTGTAGAGAGCGTACGGAAAGCGATCCGACGGCGAGCCTGCGGCACCGGCGTAATTGCCGACCCGGAAATCAGCTGGGGAGGCCGCCACCTTGACGGCATCTTTGACGCGCACACCGGCCGCGGCGTTGACGCCGAAAAGCGCGAGATTTTGCGCGGCCGTCAGGTTGAAGCGACCGGGGTTCGGCGTGGCGCTCGTCGCACCGACCGAACGGTCGTTGGTGTTGGTCACCGAGTCACGATCCTTGGAGAAGAGATCGTTTTGCTTGAAATAGGCGGCACCGAAAACCAGGGAGCCCTTGTCGTTCGAGAATCCATAGACGAATTCAGCCCGCTTGCGGCTGATGTCGTTCTTATCAGTATTCTGGTAGCTGACATCGAACTGCGCACCGTTGAAGTTTTTCTTCGTGACGATGTTAATAACGCCACCCACGGCATCCGCACCGTAGGTTGCGCCGTTACCATCCTTCAGGATGTCGATGTGATCCACCGCGCCGAGTGGCACCGTGTTCAAATCACCGGTGGTGGTGCGGCGACCGTTGACGAGCGTCAGGGTCGGCAGGCCGCGCAGGCCAATGAAGGCCCGACCGCCACCGCCGTTGACGAACGCTTCGTCGTTGTTGCCCGCACCATAGGAAGTCGGGATGAATTTCAGGTAGCTGCTGACCGACTCAGCGGTGGTGAGCTGGATCTGCGCGCCCGAGTAAACATTGATTGGCAGAGCCGCCCCGAAATCAGGCGGGGTGAGGAGAGACCCTGTGACGTTGAATTTCTCGAGCGTCAGGGTTTCTTCCTTAACAGCGGCGGCTGGAGCTTTCACCGCTTGGGCGAAGCCAGATACTGCGAGGGGGCCGGCGATCGCCAAAAGCGAAAGCCCAGCCTTAAACTTCCAGGTGCGGATGTTCATAGTATTTCAGTGGGTTGGTGTGTTGTCGTGAGGCCAATGCGGTTTGTGCCGCAATCGGTAAGAAACCGACAAAGCCCATGCCGTGTCATATCCGCAAGTAAATTTGAACGCTCCAACAATCTCCAAATATTTGGCTATCAAAACCCATCAAGGGCTCCCGCTGAGCTACACGGGCTGCTATCGCAACCGGAATGGCTGTGCACGCCAACGGACTCTCTCGACGCGGTCAGTTAGCCGAGGCCAAAAAAGGCTCCTCTGTTTCCCGATGGGTTGGCGATTTGGCGTGCGGTAGCCACAGGCCTCCGTGCCTGTGGGGCTCGGCTACACGCCCGCCAGACCGGCTGGCAGGGACGCCTGCCGCTACGGTGACCTGATGAACTCAATGTCCTCCCTCTAGCCCAAAATTTCACACCCCGGACGCCTCGGAGAGGCGTCCCTACCTTTCGGGCTGACGGTAGGGACGGCTCTTCGAGCCGTCCGTGATCGTTCGGAAAAGGCATCAGCGTGTTCAACGTTTTCATCGTGCGTGTGAAACATCAGCTTTTGGGCTAGGATTGCAGGGGAACCAGAGAATGTCTGTCACCGGATTTACCCACTCAAACAGCGAGGAGCCGAAAAAAAGACCCGCCGAATTCGGCGGGTCTTCGCACTCATGAGAATAAAATCTGAGCCTTAATTAAAACCGATACTTCGCGCTGACGTAGAACAAACGACCGATCGGATTGTAGGTCGAAACGTCGGCGTTCGACTCGTTAAACGCCTGCGGTGAGAGGATCGGTCCCTTGTCGGCGAGGTTGTTGACACCCACGCTGACTTGGAGCCCGCCGACCCAACGGCGGAAGCCGGTATCGGCGGCGGATTTCGCGAAGGTATGGCTGACCGCCAAGTCCCAGCTCGAATAGGCGGCGATCGGCTGGCGTTTGAGAGTCGTGCTCAGCGCAAACGTGATGCCGCCAGGTCCGATGTCCGTCATTTCGCCGATGGAGGTGTTGGCCAGCGAGACCGCCCACGGTCCCTGGTTCCAATCGAGGGTCGTGAAGAACCGCGTGCCCGGGACGGCACCTTGCGCACCGCTGCCGCCGTTGCTGATGTGGTTCGCATACTCATAATAGGACTGGGAAGGCAGCGCTTGGAACTGGTAGTCGATAAAGAACGTGCCGGTCGTGCCGACCTTAAAGCGACCGTAATCCCGATTCGGGAACTCATAATTTATCGCGACATCGAGGGCCGTCACCTTTTGCCCGGAGATGTTGATCAACGAGTCCGTCGTGAAGATTTGATTCGCCGATGCACCACCCCGCAGCAACGTCCCGAGTTGGCCCGCCGCCGTGATCCGCGTCGCGGCGGGCAGAGACGGATCGGGATTCGTGGGCCAGTTATTCAGAGCAACTTGGGAAATGTAGGGGGATGCCGTGCCCAGCGTTTCCACACTGCGCAAGATTTCCGTCGTTCCGGCTGAACCGACCAATTGAACTTGGTCGATTTTGATATAGTCGACGCTCATCGAAAGTCCCTTCACCTCTTTAGGTGAAAACACGACACCGGCCGAGTTCGTCTTGGCGGTCGAAGGCTTGAGCCCGGAATTCGAACCACCGCGCGACTGCGCCTGACCGTTTACGCCAAAGACGTTCGGAATGACGGCGGTAGCGGTGAAGCCCTGCGTGGTCGGTCCGAACAGCGAGAACATCGCCGGAGCGGCAAAGGCTTCGGAGTAGGTGCCGCGCACGGTCAGGTCGTCACCGAGCGGGCGCCAACGCACACCATACTTCGGCACCTTGGAGGTGCCGGCATCGCTATAGTCTTCGTAGCGGTAGGCCGCCGACAGATCGAGCACCCGCAAGCCGGGAAGCGCGTTCTTCTCGCTGAAGACCGGGACGCGGATTTCGGCGTAGGCGGCGGTGATGTCGCGGCGCTTGTTAAACGGATCAAAAAAGGTCGCTCCCGTCCAACGACCCGCAGTCGGGCCGGAACTGCGTGAATTGGGGTCGGGTTCGCCGATCAGCTCCTCCGTCGTCAGACTGTAGCCAAGCGCTGCGCCCAGTCCGCCGGCGGGAAGCTGCCACACATCGCCGGAGACGCTGCCGTCGATCGCCTTGAGATTACTGTCAAACTTCAGCGACGAGGCGCTGAAGATATTCACGATCGAGAGCGGGTCGACGCCGCCCGGACGGGCGAAGATGTCGAGGGCCGGTTGCACGACGCTGTTGGCCGGGGTGATCGCGCCCTGATATTGCGCGAGCGTGGTCAGGCCGCCCGGGGCGTTGAAATCGCGGAAGACTCGCGCGAATTTTCCGCCGACGAGGGCGTTGCCGCTGGCGTCAAAACCACCGGCGATGCCGAGCTGAAGGTTCGGTGCGTAAAGAACGTTTTTCACCGAGTTCTTGAGCACATTGGCATTATAGTTGTAACCGACTTCCCAGCGGTATTTGTCGAAGACCTTGCCCCGCAGGCCGCCCACAATCCGCTTGAGATCACCGCTGGTGATGAACTGCCGCGGTGCCGGGACGTAACGAAACGCGGCGAAAATGCTCGAACGTGTGGGGTTAAACGGCGAGTTGATCGGCACCGTCGCCGTGACGGGCTGAGCGGCCAACTGCGAGAAGCTGTCGTTGCCGGAGATGAGGCCGTCGACGAAGAGATCAAGCTTGCTGTCCTCGGCCAAGGAGATCGTGCCCGAAAAGGACAGGGCCTTCTTTTTTGACTCCAAGGTGAGCGTCACGAGCGGAGAGAGGTCAAACGAGTCGGCGATCGGCTGGAAAGCGGAGGCCGGATAAATGCCCGCTGCTTGGAGCGCCGCGAGGTCGAGCGCCGTCGCCGCCGTGCCCGTGGGCACCGCCTTGCTCGGCGACACGAGATCGGCGCGCAGGAAATTTGACGGGAAGTTGGCGCTGGTCTGGCTGATGCCGCCAGAGATCGTCGCGGTGCGGCCGACGATCGGACTCGAAAACGACCGGTCCGCCTGCAAGAGAGGCGTGACTTCTGACCACGTCGCCGCGACGGTGAGGCCCAGCCCTGGGCGTTTGGCCCCGACGACGACGTAGCCCGAGCGTTCTTCGTAATCGCCCTTATTGTTGGAGAAAGCATAACGACCGCCCGCTTCCGCGCCGTTAAAATCGCTGCGGAGCTTGACGTTGACGACGCCGCCGATCGCGTCCGATCCGTAAATGGCGGAAGCACCATCCGTGAGCACTTCCACCGACTGTACCGCCGCGAGTGGGATCTGGTTCAGGTCGACAAAACCGCGACCACCGCGCGCACCCGAACCGTTGTCGGCCACCCGCCGTCCATTGAGGAGCACGAGCGTCGAGAGATTGCGCAGGGAAGCTTGGGAACCACCGGCCGTGCTATTTGCACCGACATTGGAATTCGTCGCACCCAGATTTCCGTTGCCCGCAAAGATCGGCATACGTTTCTGCAGGACTTCGAGGAGGTTGGTGTCCAACCCGGTCGAATCCAAGTCGGCCCGACCAAGAATGGTCACCGGTGCGGCGAGCGCAACGAGGGCGGTCGGGATATTTGAACCGGTGACAACGAATTTTTCCAAAGCGACAGTCTCGCCTTTGGTGGATGCAGCGGTGGTCGAAGGCTTCGCTTGCGCGAAAGTCTCGGACACCGCGAGGAGGGCCGTCAGGGTCGCAACGAGCGAACGCGCAGCCGTAAACTTCCGTGTGCGGATGTTCATGGTATTATCAGTGGGTTGTGGGTTGTGGTAAGGCCAAGGCAGCCCGTGCCGCATTTGCTTAAGGGCCGACAAAGCCGTTTTCGTGTCATAACCGCAAGAAAATCTGAGCGCCCCGTGGCGCTTACCATCACGTCGCGCGTGCGCCGCTCGTGATCCGACTGGAGGGGAGCTTTCCAAGCGTCCTATTTGGCGCGCCACGCGGCGGTTGGGAACCGCCGTTCCGTCGAGCCAGCCGACCACCGTTCAACCGGGAGAGATTCCTCCTGCGAGCAGTGTCAAAGTCGTTCCGCCAATCTTTCCTCTTTCTCTTTATCTTGCTCATTCGTCAGGCC
>CAMATV010000150.1 GCA_945861235.1 Opitutus sp. GAS368 | reverse complement strand
TTCCGTTACCTCAACCCCGTAAGCCATGCCCCGTCCTCGCTTTGTTGTCTCGTGGAAAGCCCTCGTGTTTGCCGCGATCTTCCCGACCGCGCTCTCCGCCGCCACCTACACCCATAATTTCAACTCGCTCGCCACCGACACCCCGAATGGCGCGATCAACACCGCGCTCGTGCTCAGCGGGGGCTTGCTCAACGGCGTGGCCACCAATGCCACCCTGATTTCCAATCGGAGGGACACCAATGGGGCCGGCACGATCAATGTGGGCATCGTGAAGACCGGCGTCGGCACCGTCGGCGCCATCGCTCTGCGGCTGGCAGACAAGGCGACGGGCAGCGCCACGGCCGCGCTGGTGCTTCCCGTGCTCGATGCCACTGCCGCGGTGACGGAATTCACAGTCACGTTCAAGTTACTCCTCGATCGAACCGCCGCAGCGGTCCCTGCGGATGGATTTAATATCAGCTTCGGTCCGACGCTGAGTGGTCTGGGCAGCGCGAGCGGACACAGCGCAGCTTATGGGTTGGTCGTGAACTTCGACACCTATGAGAACGCCACCACCGATCCCCGCAGCATCGAGATTTTCGCCGACGCCAACAGCGCGGGCAATTTCCTCGCCACTAATCTCCCCGGCAGAAACTTCACCTACGACCAGACTTTCCGCACCGTGACGCTGCACTGGCACGCGGCCACCGGACTGGACCTCACCTACGATGGTCTCGCGATTTTCACCGCGTTGCCGACACCGGGCTTCATCCCAACCGTCGGCTGCAACTTTGCTTTCAACGCTGCCACCGGTGGTCTCAATCACGATGTGTTTATGGATGATCTCGCGATCACCACCGTCACCGCTCCGGTCGCTCCGGTCACCACGAGTGGAGTCGTCATCGAGGAAATCATGGCGGACAACGCCAGCGGCCTGGAGGATGAGGATCTCGCCAAGCCGGACTGGATCGACCTCTACAATGGCACCGCTTCTCCGGTCAACCTGACCGGGTGGCACCTCGACTACTCCAGCTCAGCCGGCACACCTCCGCCGCTCGCCCGCTACACTCTGCCCAACCTGACCATTGCCGCCTACGGGCATCTAATTATTTTCGCCTCCGGCAAGAATCGTTTCACCAATGTCCGACCGCACACCAATTTCACCCTCCAAAAAGAGCGCGGCACCCTCACGCTCTTGCGGGCCGATGGCACGACGGTCGCCCATTCCCTGACCTACGGCCCACAGCAGGAGGATGTATCCTTCGGCGGGTTGGGATCGGCGCAGACACGGGGATACTTCGAAGTCCCGTCGCCCGGCGCCACCAATGGCGGTCGCCACGCCGCCGGCCGCCGCCTGACCTCGCCCGTCTTCTTCAAGTCGGGCGTCGAGCCCCTCGCCGATCAGCCCAGCGCGGTGATCACGACCGCCCTCACGCTGGGCCTGCAACTGCCGGCCGACGCTCCGGCCGGTGCCGAAATCCGCTACACGTTGACGACCGCGGAGCCGTCCGAGACCTCGCCACTCTACACCACCCCGCTCGAAATCACGACCGGCACCTGCGTCAAGGCCCGCGTCTTTGCGCCCGGCTGGGTGCCGTCAAAAACCGGCAACCGCGCGTTCATCTGGCTCTCCAGCGCAGCAAACACCAACGCCACCACCCTCATTAACGTCGCGACCAATTACAACGCGTCCGGTCAGCCGTTCAGCAGCACCCTGCCGGTCATCGTGCTCGACAGTTTCCTGCGCAACGTCGACGCCCTCACCAATCCTGCCGGCCTGCGCCCGTATCGGTTTTCTCAAGTCGCCGTGTATGACGTGAAACCCGGCACGAATCGCGCCAGCTTCGCCCACCCCCCGGACCAAGTCCTGCGCGGCGGTACCCACGTGCGCGGCCAAAGTTCCTCCGGCCAGCCCGAGCGGCCGTACGCGCTGGAATTCTGGAAAGAAGACGAAGACGAGGATCGCAACGCGCCGCTGCTGGGTATGCCCAGCGACAGCGATTGGATTTTACAAAGCCTGACCTTGGACAAGTCGCTCATGCGAAATTATCTCATGCAGCAGGCCATGCTCGATGCCAACGGCCCGGGCTCCGGCGTGCGCTGCCGTTTCGTCGAGGTGTTTTTCAACCAGGGCAACGGCACCCTCGACTACGCCGACTACCGCGGAGTTTACCTGCTCATGGAAAAACCGAACCGCGGAAAGGAGCGGGTCGATATCGCCAAACTCAACGACAGCATGAGCGACCCGGCGCTGATCAACGGCGGCTTCATTTTTAAAAACGACAAGACGCCCTACGATTACAAAATCAACGCCGCCTCAAACCCCGCCATCCCCGGATCGAGCCGCGACTACGACATTAGCTCTCCCGAACCGGTCACCGCCACTCAGGCCAACGCCCTCGTCGACTGGCTGAATCGCATGACGACTGCTCTCGCCGCGCCCGACTTCAATCAACCCGCCAGTGCGAACTATTATGCAAAATGGATTCATGAGCGCAGCTTCATCGACCGAGCACTCTGGCTCGAGCTGTGCAAGGAGGTCGATGCCTTCACGTTCAGCTACTACTTCGCCAAGGACCGCAACGGACCGCTGACCGCACTCCCGTTCTGGGATGCCGATCGCAGCCTGGGCAATAGCAACTATGGCTATTCAAACTCCACCTTCGGCCTGAAGTCGTGGGTGGTGGGCTCGAACTACACGTATTACACGCGGCTGGACGATGACCCCGAGTTCAACGATCGCTACTGGAATCGCTGGACAGCCTTGCGGCGTTCGCACTTTTCAACCGAGACCTTGTTCGACCGCATCGAGGCCGTTTATGCGCAGCTCACGGACGGCAGCCGCGCAGATATCGTCAACACCACGAACACCGCCACCCTCGCCAGTCAGGTGCCGGTCGCGCGACACTATCGGAAGTATCCCATCCTCGGCAGCAACACCTTCGGCGGCGGCCAGACCGGTCAAGCCAATCGCACGACCTGGCGCCACGAGGTCGATGCCCTTAAATCATGGCTCGCCGAACGCTTGGAGTGGATGGACGGCGCGCCTCAGGCCACCAACCCGACGGCCCTCGCGCCGCGACTCAAACCTACGGCCTTGGTCGAAGCCGTCACCGGTCGGCCGCAAGCCGGTGGCAATGTGCCGCTGGGCTTCCAATTCCGCATCAACAATCCGAACCCCGCCGGCGGCACCACCTACTACACGATCGATGGCGCAGATCCGCGGCAGGTCGGTGGCTCGCTCGATCCGTCCGCCCTCACCGCCGCCACCGGCACCGTATCCACATCTACGATTCTGGCAGACGGACAACCGTGGAAATGGCTGCTGCCCTCCGCCGCGCCCGCCAACGATGCCGGCGGACTGGCGTGGACGGCCTCGACCTATGCCGACGCCGTCTGGAGCGCAGGCGCTGCCCCCCTCGGCTACGGCGAGACGACTGGCCTCGCCACGAATGTCTCTCCCGTCCCACCCAACTATCCATCGGCTACAGTCGCACCCGGGGCCGCCTACTTCCGCACAACGTTCAACGCCACGGACACCACCGGCCTCACGAGCACCTTTTTTGAAATCATGGCGGACGATGGCGCCGTGATTTACCTGAACGGCGTGGAAGCCGCGCGTATCAACTTTCCCCTCGCACCCACCCCGGTCACCCATGGACAGGAGGCTCTCGGGCCCCTCGATCCAGGTAATAACTACGTGCCCATCGAAACGATGTTCGTCGCCGTCCCCTTTGACCGGACGCTCCTGCAAGAGGGCGTCAACACGTTGGCCGTCGAGGTCCACCAAGCGCTCTACTCGTTTCCGCCCAATCCGACGAACGCCTACCCCCGCAACGACTACTCGGACATGCGCTTCGATCTCCGCATCGTCGGTCAGACCGCGTCAGCGCCCGGGCCAGCCATCGCGCTGACGACTCCCGGCGCCCGCACCATCCGCACCCGTATCAAACAGGGTGACACCTGGTCGCCGCTCACCGAGGCGACGTTCATCTCGGCGGCCACGGCCGCGAGCGCGGCGAATCTCGTGGTCAGCGAACTGCATTACCATCCCGCCGACCCTACCCCGACCGAACTGGCGGCCGGACTCAACGATGGCAACGACTTCGAATTTATCGAATTGCTGAACATCTCCCGCACGCAGTCCGTCGATCTCAGCGGCGTGAAGCTCGAAGATGCGGTCTCGTTCGATTTTAGCACCGTGGCACCGGCGTTGCGCATTCTCCCCCCGGGCGGACGGATTATCATCGCGGAGAACCTCGCCGGATTCGCCGCTCGGCTGGAGCCCGGGGCGCAGCCCGTGGTGGCGGGCGCCTTTTCCGGAAACCTCTCCAACAGTTCGGAACAACTCATTGTCCGCGGCGCGAATGGCGCCATCATCAAACAATTCACCTATCGCGATTCCTCCCCTTGGCCCGCCGAGGCCGATGGCTCGGGTCTTAGTCTCGTGCTCAACACTCCGTTCACCAACCCGAATCACACGCTCGCGAGCAGCTGGCACGCGAGTCCGCCGGTCGCGCTGACGAAGGCCGTCCCCGCGCCGCTCACCCCGCTCGTGGCGGCTCAGCCCAAAGCGCAAACCGTCCTCTTGGGGGCCGCCGTCACGCTCGCCGTTTCCGCGAATGGGACCGGGTTTCTCTGGTATCAGTGGTCCAAAGACGGGGTTCCGGTTGAAGGTGCCACCAAGTCTACATTGTCCCCCAACACCACCTCGCCCGCAATCATGGGCAACTACACGGTGACGGTTTCAAATGCCGGCGGCTCCGTCGTGAGTGCGCCGACGAGGTTGGACCTCATCTCCGGCAGCGGGCTTTCTAATCTGTCCGTGCGTACCACGCTGAAGGCCGGAGAAGCCCTCACCCTCGGCGCCGTGGTCAGCGGCGGTTCCAAGCACGTGCTCATCCGGGCCGCCGGTCCCGCGTTGTCCGCGTTCGGACTCAACGGTATGGCCGACCCAAAACTGGAGCTCTTCACGCGCGGCAGCACGACTCCAACCGCGACCAACGACGATTGGCCCGGTTCGCTCGCCAGCACCTTCGCATCGGTGGGCGCGTTCGCCTTTACCCCCGGCTCCAAGGATGCGGCCTTGGGCCAAGTGCTCACAGGTGACTTTACCGTGCAAGCCTCAGGCACGGGGGCCGGAGTCATTTTAGTCGAGGCCTATGACACCGCCGGCGGCACCTCAGCGCGTCTCGTCAACCTCTCCGCCCGCAATCGCGTGGGCACCGGCGACGATATTCTCATCGCCGGATTCACGCTGGTCGGCGCCGGCAGCAAACAGGTGCTGATCCGCGCCGTCGGTCCGACACTCACAATTTTCGGCGTCTCAGGCGCGCTCGCCGATCCCACTCTCCGGGTCATTGATGCGACGGGCGTGACCATCGCCTCCAACGACAATTGGGCCGCCACCCTCGCACCCACCTTTGCCCAAATCGGTGCCTTCCCGCTAACCCCCGCGAGCCGCGACGCCGCCCTCTTGGTGACGCTCCCCGCCGGCAGCACCTACACGATCCAAGTGTCCGGCGTGAGCAACACCACGGGCGAAGCGTTAGTCGAAGTCTACGAAGTGTTCTGATGGCGCAACTGCGACTATCCGAAGCTCCCATTGGCGGGACGAACGCCTTGACCGATTGTCTAACGACCGACGGAAGTCAGCGCCCGCGGTCAAGCGGACGGGTGCCGCAGGTGCCTCCGGCCCAGCGGATACGTGGTCGGGCCAGCGCCTGCAAGCGGGCTGCCTGCCGCTGACAGATAAGTGCATAACGGGTCCTGAGAGCGCTGGATTTTCACAGTGCGAACACTTTGTCGCGCGCCCAATCGAGCCGGATCATTTCCACCGACATTAAAAATTCAGCGTTACACGTTAAACGTTGAGCGTTCCTCCCCACCCCCTGCCATCATCCTACCGCGCCAGCTCCGCCACCCACTCGCCCGCCACCAACTCGCGCGATCCGGACGCCCGATAAATCCACCCTCGCCCCGCCGCGAACATCACCCGCCCACCGTGCAGCCGGGCGATCGCCGCGTTACCCAGCCCGAGCACCGTCTCCTCGGGATTGAATTTAAGATACGTCCCGATCTTCCCCCCGCGCGCAGCGAACTCCGCCTTCGCCGCCGGATGGTGCGGATTGATCACCGTGGGAAAGATCGCGAGCGCCCCGCGACTCACCACCTCCGCGGTCGGAAAATCGTTCGTCGTGCCGATGCGCAGCCCGGCGACATTCGCGCCCGCACTCGATCCACCATAGGGCACGCCCACCAACACCCGCGCGCGGATGAGCTCCAGTTGCCCAGTGCGCTGTAATTCCCCCAGCAGCACAAACGTCTCGCCGCCACCCACGAAAAACGCATCGGCCTTCCGCAACAGTTCCTTGGCCCCCGCCGCATCCCGGCGGTGTAACGACTCCGCTTTCACGGCAGCGCCCAACAGATGCGCAAACGCTTTCTGCAAACGCAGCTCCATCGCATCCCGTTCCGTCGGATGCGAGGCGTGCAAGACCAGCGCAATCGCCGTGCGCCCAGCATAGTGTGCGCGCATACTCGCGAGAACACTGTCGGCAAACCGGTCCCCATTCATCATGCTGCCACCGCAGACCAGCACCGAAGCCGCGGCCGACGTCTGAAAGCCTGCCGCCTCGCCCCAGAGTCGAACGTTCCAGCCGCACAGGCACAACCCGGCTAGGAAAAAAACTCGGACAAAACTCACTCAGTTATTCTCCTTCGCTTTGTTCTTTTTCCCTTTGCCCTTCTTCTTGGCTGCGTCTTCGCCTCGGGCCGCCCCGTCGTTCTTTGCCGGCATCGGTGCCTTCACCGCCGCGCGCCACGCCACCAGCTTCGCATGCAACTCTTTCGTCTTGCCCGGCATCGTCGCCGCGAGGTTCTTCGACTCCCCGATGTCCTCACGCAAATTGTAGAGCTCCAGTCGTCCATCTTCGAGATACTCCATCAGCTTCCAGTCGCCCGCCTGCACGAGGCTCACCGGCGTCGTTCGCCATTGATCCACCCCCATCCCCAAGTAGCCAGGGAAGTGTTGAAAAATCGCGTCTCGCTTGAGCGTCGCGCTGCTCGCCCGCATGAGCGGCACGAGACTCTCGCCGTCGAAAACTTGCTGCGCCGGCATCGCGCCTCCCGCCAGCGCCACAAAGGTCGGGTAAACATCCACGTGGATCGCCGGCACATCGCACACCGTGCCCGCGTTCACCTTCCCCGGCCACCGCACGATGAACGGCACGCGCGTCCCCCCTTCATAGAGACTGCCCTTGCCGTTCCGCAACGGCGCATTGTCCGTAATATCGCCCCCACCGCCTTTCGTGAGCCCTTCGCGCGCGTAGCCACCGACACCCCCGTTGTCGCTCGCGAAAATCAACACCGTGTTCTCCGCCAATTTCAGCTCCTCGAGCTTCGCCATCACCCGGCCCACGCTCTCATCCACACTCGCGATCATCGCCGCATAGGTCGGATTATTGTGCCCGCCGACACCCGGCTTTTTCTTGAACTTGGCGATCAGCTCCGGCTTCGCTTGATGCGGCGAATGCACGCCGAAGTGCGGCAAATACAGGAAGAACGGCTCGCTCTTGTGCCGCTCGATAAAACCCACCGCCCGATCCGTAAGAAAGTCTGCCAGATACTGCCCCTTGGGATACTCCGTCTTCGGCGTCGTCGGAAAATCGTAATGCACTCCCATACTCACAATCGCCTCGTCGAACCCGCGCTTGCCCGGCGCATGCGGGCCCTGCTGTCCG
>CAMATV010000149.1 GCA_945861235.1 Opitutus sp. GAS368 | reverse complement strand
CGGGCTGTGATGATGTGTGATTCTTTCTTCCGAGTGGGTGGTCAACCCGGCGAGGTGAACTCGCAGTCACCGCTCGTCTTGAGTTTTCAGCGTTTTGTCAGCCTGTGGAGTTGGGTATCGACGACGAATTTGGCGACCTACGAAATGGTGGCGGACATCGCGGAAAAGGAGAAACCCACCGTCATCATCGAGCAATGGACGGAGCGATACTTGCGCACGCCGGCGCCAGATCACCCCGAGTTTCAACGGGCACGCACGGCCGCGGCGGGCAAGTGACGGCGCGGCCGAGCGTCGGCAATCGAAGCGAAAAACTTAAGCGGGCGAGAATCAGCACACCTATTCCGACCGCAAGAAACGGTGGTTTCGACCCCGAGCTGTCGTCGCGACAATTCTGCTGGCGGGATTGACGTGGTCTGCGCTGGCGGCGCGTAGCGGAGAAAATACCTCATGGGCTCGAATGCATTCAGGCTGGGCGAACCTAGATTCCAGCGAATGTGGGTGTTACCGTCGCAGGAAACGATCACGCAGTGCGAAACGGGGTCGCGCTTTCGACGCGAACAACTATCGTGATGGCGATGTCACTTGTTGAGCCTGCTGCACCCGTCGTGGAAGAGGAACTACCCGCCGGATTGGTGGAGGCGGGGGTTTATCCGAGCGAACGCGCGGCGTTCGATCATGGGCTCGTGGTGCTAGCGATGGGGCGACCGTATTGGACGGTCGCGACGGGCAGTGGGCAGCGCCTGCTGATCGAAGCGGAGGTCGCGGTGCCGGCCAAGGAACAACTCTTGAAGTTTGATCGTGAGAATCTGAACTGGCCACCGCCTGCGTTCGTCGAGCAGATACCTTACCCGACGGATGTGATCACCCCCTTGCTGTGGGCTGCGGTGGTTCTGGGAATTTTTCACCTGCAAGGGGCGCGACCGGGTTGGTCGGTGGCGGGCGCACTGGATGCGGTGGGCATTTTCGGGCGAGGGGAGTGGTGGCGGTTGGGCACGGCGCTGTGGTTGCACGGCGACGGCGCGCATGTGGTATCGAACGCGCTGAGCGGCGTGCTGCTTTTTACTGCGGTCGTGAAAACATTTGGCCGCGCGGCAGGGTGGGGGCTCGTCGCGCTCGCGGCGGTGCTCGCCAATCTCCTCGTCGCCGCGTTGGCGTTTCCGGTGGCCTACCGCTCGCTCGGGGCGTCGACGGCAATTTTCGCTGGCGTGGGTTTGTTGACGGGGCGGAGTCTGCGCGTGCTCACGCGGGCGGAGCATCCGCAACGCAGCCGTGCAATTTTGGTCGCACTGGCTTCGGGTGTGTCCGTGCTCGCGCTCTACGGTGCGGGTGGCGGAGCGGCGCGGGTGGATCTCGGCGCGCACGTCGCCGGGTTTGTCGTCGGCGTGGGAGTCGGCTTCGCGGCCGCGCGGTCATGCGGCTAGCGCCGAGCGCCGTCTAAGCGCGTCCCCCCTCGACGAACTCCTCGTTCCCAGTCCAAAGTCCCGCTCAGACCAAGAGCAGCGCGGGCGATTCCAAGAGCGTCTTGAGGGCGCCCAGGAATTGAGCGCCAACGGCACCGTCAAAGACGCGGTGGTCGCACGAAAGCGTGACCGTGAGCGTCTGACCGACGACGATCTGGCCGTTTTTCACGACGGGTTTGGTTACCGTCGTGCCCACCGCAAGGATGGCGGCATTGGGCGGGTTGATGATCGCGGTGAATTTCGGAATGCCCATCATGCCGAGATTGGAAACGCAGAACGTGCCGCCCGTAAATTCGGCGGGTACGAGTTTCTTTTCCTTCGCTTTCTTACCGAGCGATTTCGCCTCGGTGCTGATCTGGAATATGCTCTTCAGATGCGCGTCACGGATCACGGGAGTAATGAGGCCGTCTTCCATGGCGACGGCAAACGCGACGTGCGCGGCGCTGTGGCGACGGATATGCGTGGCTTCCCAGGAGGCGTTGACCGCCGGCACGCGGCGCAAGGCGTCGGCGCAGGCCTTGAGAATGAAGTCGTTGACGGAGAGTTTAACGCCTTCTTTTTCCAATCCGGTATTGAGTTGCTCACGAAGCGCCAGGAGCGGGCCAGCATCCATCTCGATGTCGAGGTAGACGTAGGGGATCTGCGTAGTGGACTCGAGCATACGCTTGGCGATGACGCCGCGCATCGTGGAAACGGGAACGAGACGTTCTTCTTGCACGGGGCCGCGGGCCGAGAGGGCGCCGCCGGTGAACGTGCTCGCCGATCCGGCTTTCGCAGCTGGAGGGTTCTTTTCCGCAGCAAGGATGTCGGCGCGGACGATGCGTCCGCCGGGGCCGGAGCCGGTGACGCGAGTGACGTCGATCTTCTTTTCCGCGGCGAGTTTCCGGGCGAGCGGGGAGATGCGCACGCGGCCGCCGGCCGGAGCGGGCGAAGGGGCAGGCGGAGTCGGGGCAGACACGGGCGCGGGTTTCGGCTCGCTGGCGCTCGCCGCCACGGGAGCGGGAGGAGCGACCGGAGTAACGACTGCCGGTGCCGCTGTCTTGGGCGCAGGCGCGGCGACGACTTCGCCCGGCTTGCCGATCGCACAGAGCGGATCGCCGATGGCGACTTGTGCGCCGGCGGCGGAAAATATTTTCAGCAGCGTGCCGGCGAAGAAACTCTCCAGCTCCATCGTAGCTTTGTCTGTCTCAACCTCGGCGAGCATATCACCGGCTTTGATTACGTCGCCTTCCTTTTTCAGCCATTTGACCAGCGTGCCCACCGTCATGGTGTCGCTGAGTTTCGGCATGTCGATGAATTGGGCCATGGGAAAGAAAGTAGCGAGGAGTGGGTAGCGAGGAGTGAGCCGGAAAGCCGGTTATGCGTGCGATTGGGTTGCGACGACTTACGCCATTGCGGCGAGCACGGCTTTGATGACGCGGCCCGGGTTCGGGAGTTGTTCTGTTTCGACAGGCGGGCTGTAGATCGCGGGCGCGTCGATGGTGGCGAGCCGGTGGATCGGACCGTCGAGGTCGTCGAAGGCTTCACGCTGAATCATGTAGGCCAGCTGCGTCCCGACGCTCGCAAAGGGTTTCTGCTCTTCGACGATCAAAACGCGATTCGTTTTCTTGACCGAGGCGAGGACTGTATCGAAATCGAGGGGACGAATCGTACGGAGGTCAACGACCTCGACTGAGATACCGTGATCTTTTGCGAGCACTTCAGCGGCCTTCAGCGAATGGATCACACAACGTCCATAGGTCACGATCGTGAGGTCGGTGCCAACGCGTTTTACATCCGCCTTGCCGAGCGGAATGACATATTCGGCTTCGGGGACCTCGCCCTTGTCGCCGTAGAGAATGGTATTCTCGAGGAAGAACACCGGATCGTTGTCGCGGATGGCGGACTTCAGCAGGCCCTTCGCATCATAGGCGGTGGCGGGCACGACGACCTTCACCCCAGGGTGATTCGCGAGGACATTTTCCGGAGTGTGTGAATGCGTGGCACCGACGCTGGTGCCGCCGTTGGCGGGGCCGCGGATGACAATCGGGCAGTTAATCTGGCCGCCGCTCATGTAGCGGACGTTGGCGGCATTGTTGAGGATTTGGTCAAACGCGACCGAGTAGAATGACCAGAACATCAGCTCCATCACGGGGCGGATGCCGAGCATGGAGGCGCCCACCCCGAGACCAATAAAGCCGGCTTCAGAGATGGGGGTGTCGACAATGCGGGTGGGCCCGAATGTCGCGAGCAGGCCGTCAGTGACTTTGTAGGCACCGTTGAACTGGGCGACTTCCTCGCCCATCACGACAACGTTCGGGTCGCGGGTGAGTTCCTCGGCTAGGGCGTGGCGGATGGCTTCGCGGTAAGTGATCTGAGGCATCGGACGGCGGAAAGTTGGGAGCGGAGAGTTGAGGGTGGAGAGCCAAACGGGGACCGGGCTCAGTCGAAGAAAAGGCGTCCTTCCGATTTGCGTTCGGCGGGATGATCGCTCTCCCAGTAAACGTCTTTCTGAATATCGTCGGGCGTCGGGTAGGGACTCGCGTCGGCGAAGTCCGCGGCGCTTTCGGCCTCGGCCCGGGCCTCAGCGTCGATCTTGTCGGCCGAGGCTTCGGTGAGGACGCCCTCGGCGAGGAGCTTGTGCAGGGAAACCTGGATCGGGTCCTTTTTGTTCCGATACTCCTCGATCTCTGCCTTCGTGCGATAGGTGTTGTCGGGATCGGCGACGGAGTGTCCACGGTAGCGATACGTGTCGATCTCGACGGTGCTCGGGCGGGATTGTTCGCGGGCGAGCGTCAGGTGTTTGTCCATCAACGCTCGCACTTCGTAGACGTCGTGACCGTCGCATTGGCCCCAAGCCATGTCGTAGCCCTCGGCCCGCTTGGCCAGTTGGCCCGCAGAGGAGCGTGCTTGGCTGGTGCCCATGGAGTAGCCGTTGTTTTCGATAACGAAGACGACGGGAAGATTCCACAGGGAGGCGAGATTGTAGGCCTCATGCACAGCACCTTGGTTGACAGCGCCGTCGCCCATAAAGGCCATCGCAGCGCCTTTCTTGCCCTGATATTTCAGCGCGTAGGCGAGACCGGTACCGAGCGGGACCTGGCCACCGACGATACCGTGACCGCCCCAAAAATTTTTGTCGGGTGCGAAATAATGCATCGAACCGCCCTTGCCCTTGGAGCAGCCGGTGATTTTCCCGTAGAGTTCGGCCATGAGCGGTTTTGTGTCCATCCCGACAGCGATCGCGTGACCGTGATCGCGATAAGCGGTGATGACGTGGTCGTTCTTGCCCATCAAGGAGCAGCATCCGACAGCCACGGCTTCCTGCCCGATGTAGAGGTGGAGAAAGCCACCGATGTTGGTGCCTCCGCTCGGATTCTTACCCTGATAAGCGCGCAAGGAGCGCTCCTCGAAGCGTCGGATCCGGATCATCGTACGGTAGAGCTCAATCCTTTGCGTAGAGGAGAGCGCAGCGTTAATGGGCGCGAGGGCGTAATCGGTCGCCTTGACGGCGGACTCGGCTTTTGTGTCGGCGATGGCGCTGGGTTTCTTGCTCACGGAAGGTGGTTCGTTTTTGGGAAAAGGGAAAGTGTTCGGCGGATAGCGGTGAAATCAAGCGTGGATTCTAGATGTGACGCAGGGAGGCGCCAAATCTTGGATAATTCCGGGCAACTCCGTTGCTCGACCGCAGTCCTTGGTCATTTGGATAACGCAGGAATTTTTCAAATCAGGAAAACCAATATCACATTAATTAACATAATTATGATTGTGCGATAATGGGACTCCAAGGATTCCAAAGACAACCCGGTTCGAGCGCAGACCAACCGTGGGTTAATCTTTCAAACGCTTTTCGAGCGCCGCTTTCGTCAAACCCAGATGTTTCGCCGCCGCAGAGGCGTCTCCTCCGCTGGCGACGAGGGCGCGGCGCGCGAGTTCCCGTTCGATGCTCCTCTGCATTAATTCGCCATCGTTGCTGAGCGAAGCGTAAAGGAAATCAAACGCGATCTCCAGTGTCAGTATCGGTGGGTTGGCACCAGATGTGAGGCTGAGTGCGCTCGCCCGCGCGGCCGCAACCGCCATGCTTTCCGCCAGCGCGCTCCGGGCGGCGTCAATCAGCGCTTCACTGGCGCCACCGCCGGGCGTGCCTGTGATGAGTTCCACGAGCCCTGGCCCGCAGATATCCGCGGGCAAATCTTTCACCAAAATCGCGTCCGTTTGGGCGATCACGGCGCTGCGATAAATGGCATTTTCCAATTCGCGGACGTTCCCCGGCCACTTGTGCCGCGTGAGCACAGCCATCGCCTCGGGAGAAACTTTCGTCACCCGTGATTTCTTCTGTTTCACGAGATTTTGCAGACAAAAATCGACGAGCTGCGGGACGTCGTCACCCCGGTCGCGCAACGGGGGCATGCGAATGCGCACGACGTTCAGCCGATAGTAGAGATCTTCGCGAAACGTCTTCGTCCTCACCATCTCCTCGAGATCTTTGTTGGTCGCAGCAATGATGCGGACGTCGACTCGGATGGTCTCGGTGCCGCCGACGCGCTGAATCTCACCTTGTTGCAGCACTCGCAGAATTTTGGTTTGGGTCGCGAGTGCCATGTCCCCAATTTCATCGAGGAAAATGGTACCCCGGTCGCACAACTCAAATTTACCCAGCCGCTGCACCGTGGCGCCCGTGAACGAACCTTTCTCGTGACCGAACAGTTCGCTCTCAATGAGATTGTCGGGAATCGCCGCGCAGTTCACCGCGATGAAGGCTTTCGTCGCTCGGTGGCTATGCTTCCAAATCGAGCGCGCGACGAGTTCTTTGCCCGTGCCACTCTCGCCCGTGATCATCACCGTGACATCGCTCGCGGTTACCTGGCCGATGACCTTGAACACCTCTTGCATCGCCGGCGAACTCCCGACGACGCCCTCGCGATAGTCGTCCGCATTGATCGTGGGTTTGTAGTCGCCGACCGCCCGCATATCGGCGTGGGTCTTGAGGGCGTTTTCCGTCAGCGACAGCACTTTGGCCGGATCAAAAGGCTTCATCACATAATCGAACGCTCCATATTTCATCGCCTCGATCGCAGTCTGAGCGGTGCCAAAGGCCGTCATCAGCACCACCAACTGCTTCGGATTGACTGACCGGATATGTTGCAGGGCCTCGATGCCGCCCATGCCGCCCATGCGCACGTCGAGAAAAATGAGATCCGGTGCCGGCCCTTTCTTCACCATCGCGATCCCCTGCTCGCCGCTGGCGGCCTCAGTCACGAGATACTTTCGCGAGGTCAGCACGCGCGAGAGTGAATAGCGAATCTCGTTGTCGTCATCGATCACGAGGATCGTGGGTGGTTTGGCGGCGGGATCGGACATAGGAGAAATAATCGAGAGACGGCCACGAATCGCGAACGAAGGCGCTGGCGATTTTTGCAGGCGCGCCTTTGTTAGGCCGCATGCTTGGATGGTCAATGAACCTTTTCCGCATCCGGGGTATTCGCCTCGAGGTGCATTTCTCTTTCTTCCTCCTGCTCGCTTTCGTCGCCCACGATGGCTGGAGCGACGCAGGTTGGTCCGGACTGCTGTGGAGCGTTGCCACGCTCCTCGCTTTTTTCACCTGCGTCGTGCTCCACGAGCTCGGGCACTCCTTCACCGCGATGCACTTCGGCATTGGCGTGCGGCGAATTCTCCTGATGCCCATCGGCGGTATGGCGGAATTCGAGGACATTCCACGCCAGCCCATGCGCGAGTTTCTCATGACCATCGCCGGACCCGCGGTGAACTTTGTCATCGTGGGCGTTTTGTGGTTTCTGCCGCTGGGCGACGACGGCGACAGCGTGGCAAGGTATTCTCTGGAGGGCTTAATGGAGCAGGTTTTTATCGCGAATCTGGTGATGGGCTGCTTTAATCTCCTGCCTGCGTTTCCGATGGACGGAGGCCGTATTCTCCGGGCGCTGCTGGTCACGCGCCTGCCGTATTTGCGCGCCACGTTCTGGGCGGCGACTGTGGGCAAGGTGCTCGCGGGCCTCGGCGTTGTCGTGGCCCTCGCCGCGCCTGCCTTCAACTTGGCAACCGAGCCGTTTTACATGCTCGCGGTGCTCTTCTCGTTTATTTTTATCGCCGGAGAATCGGAATACCGCGCGGTCAAGCGCCGCGAGATCGACGACGCCCACTGGCGAATGGTTCTGGCGCGGAACTACCCCGTCTCTCCCCTACCCGTCGAACCGCCGCCCGCGCTGCAATCTTAGCCAAAAAAGAAGGCCGCCGGTTACGGCGGCCTTCAAAATGGTGGACCCTAACGG
>CAMATV010000148.1 GCA_945861235.1 Opitutus sp. GAS368 | reverse complement strand
CGACCTGTAACTTTTTAATGGAATGAACCACGGTTCAGATCGCGTCCTATTTCAATTACTTCCCTCAATGACAATTCCAGCATCACGATTACACCGGAAGGGCTCAAATGCTCCTGCGAAAATGTTCATGGCCATTAAGACTCATGGTCCGGAAATTCTGACCGCGCTCGGCACGGAAAACGATTCGCTGCGGTCGATTGCCAGACAATTTGGCATGACCCATACGCTGCTCGCTAGGGCGCTTCCCGTGATCGCCAAATTCGAGGTCGACATCGCCCAAGGGAACTTCGACGCCGTCGAGCGGCATCTATTTGAGCCCGTCGGCCGGGACTACAAACTGATGCCTTTTTACAAAAAGCTGATGGGCCATACCAATGATCCGAAACCTAGAAAGCGTAGGGTAGCGCAGGGGAGCGGGGTGCCTTCGTCGGGTCCTGACGCGTCTGCGCTCACAACACCGCAGCCTACTTCCGAGACATCTGCTTCTGCCCCGCCTCCAAAGCCGGCGCACACTGTCGAGCCCGACGACTTCTTCGACTCGGCGTCGGCAAGTAGCGCCCTGCTCTCTAAAGTGAACCTCGCGGCTGCGCCGAGCGCTCCTTCGAAATTAGAGTCCAATCTGAGGGCAGGAGCCCCGATTACCTGAGTTTTGAAGCCCTTCTGGCAACCGTCCCCCTATGATGAATCTCCCCAAACTCCTGTTTGTCCTCGTCTGCAATGATAAGGGGGGCGTTGGAAAATCTCTCTTCTCCGCCATGCTCGCGGAGGAATTCTGCAAGACAGAACGCACGATCAATCTCGTTGAAATCGAGCAGCACGTTGAATTCTCCCAAAACGGCTACTCCTACACTTCAGGGGTAAAGCTCACCACGATCCCGCTCATCGCCAAAAACGAGATCAGTGGACGGGTTGAGCCATCGTTGGTCAGACTCGACGACCTATGGAAGCTGTTGCCATCCGATCAGAGCGACGGAACCGGGAGCATTGTCATCGTCGATTGCGGCGCCTCCGCCTTCCAGTCCCTCATGCTTTGGGGGCTGGATCAGCGCGGACTGAAGCCGTTTCGTGACGCCCAGTATCGCTTCGTGTCCTTTGTTCCGGTTCAAGCCGGCGACTCCGGGGCCGCAAAATTCGTGAACACGAATACGGCTCTCCTAAAAAAATTCGGCGACGTGGCCCTCGTAAAAAACCTGCGGGCGGGTTCGGACTACTCATCCATCGAACCGGCTTTGGTCGAGTCTCTGCCAAGTATGACGCTGATCTACCGCGGGCTCCCGCTTTCGGATTTTATGCAACAGGGAGAGACTAACTTCACCTTTCGCCAAGTGGCCGCAAGGGCCGACGTCCCTCGCCGCCCCCGGATGGAGGCCGAGGATTGCGCGCTTCACTTTTCGGACCAACTCAGCGTCCTACTCAAAAAAATTGGAGTTTCCTCATGAAGACCGTCGATCAAATCCTGACCGCTAACCACATCGAACACGAGTCCGACAAATGTCTGGTCCGCGTGATTGGCCAGGCCCTTGCCAAACCGAATGCGGCGAAATCAGTCCTGTTGGACGCCTCGGGACTGACCCTGAAGGCCGACTTGCAGTTGGCGTCGGCCATGATCGAGACGGTAAAATCCAGGCCGGAACCCGTGGCCACGGTAGCCACGCCGGCGGCCAGTGATGCTGAGGCTGTCCAGCGGGCCCCTAGAAATTTAGCCCTCGCCATCTCTCTAGTCATTTCGCTGTTGGCGCTCAGCGGCACGGTCGTCGCTTACCTCAACGTCGCCAAGGAATCCAAGGGTCGGGGGGCTAAGATCGTCGAGCTTGAGCAGTCCAGCCAGACTCAGCAGGAAATCAGCAGGAAGGAGTATGTGGCGCTTTCGGAAAAAACCACCGCCGCGCTCTCCGCTGCCGGGGTATCGGTCTCTGAGTTCAAAATCGTCACCGGTGACTTCATCACCAAGTCTGAGGTCATGACCAAGCAGATCGCCGAATTGCGGGCTGAGAATACGCTGTTCATCACCAAGTCCGAGGTCATGACCAAGCAGATCGCTGAATTGAGGGCGGAGAATACGCTGTTCATTACCAAGTCCGAGGTCATGACCAAGCAGATCGCCGCATTGTGGGCTGAGAATACGCTGCTCATCACCGAGGCCGAGGTCATGACCAAGCAGATCGCCGAATTGCGGGCGGAGAACACGCTGTTCATTACCAAGTCCGAGGTCATGACCAAGGAGATCGCGGAATTGCGGGCGGAGAATGCGCTGCTCAAATCGGTCGCCACTCCCGCAAAATAAAAGGGCGAATCACTTCCTTTCATCGCGCGAGCATGCGTAGTGTAATTATGGGTATGTACGCATCCGCCGATGAATCCGGGTTGGATTCGCTTCCAGACACAACGCAGGTGCCTCCTCCCTCCCCGGGGGAGCGTCTGATGAGGGCTACGACTACGGCGCCTTCCCGTTGAACTTCACCTTCTCCTCGTCGCGCTCGATGTACGGAATGCCTTTTTCCATCCATTCGGGGGCAGGGGTACCTTTGAGGAAGTGGTCGAAAAACTGGTGCATGCGTTTCGCCCAGTCTTTTTGGTCGGCGCGCCGGCGCAGGCCGTGGGCCTGCCCGTTGTAGTTGAAGAGCCACGCGGCTTTTTCGAGGCGGCGCAGCGCGAGGAATAGTTCGATGCCCTGATACCACGGCACGGCGTCGTCGGCGTCGTTGTGCAAAATGAGAAGCGGCGTCTGCACCTTCGCGACGTGGAAAACAGGCGAGTTTTCGAGGTAGGTTTGCGGCGCGTCCGTGAGTTTTTTTCCGATACGGCTCTGCGTCTGCTCGTATTGGAACTGCCGCGGCAGCCCGGTGCCCCAGCGGATGCCGGAGTAGGCGCTCGTCATATTGCCGACGGGCGCTCCCGCTTCCGCACAGCGAAACCGATTCGTCTGCGTGACCATGTAGGCGATTTGGTAGCCGCCCCACGAGTGGCCCTGAATGCCGATGGCTTGCTCGTCGACGAAGCCCAGCTTCACGACGGCAGCGATCGCGGGCAACACGCAGCGCAGCGCACTTTGGCCAGGCTCGCCGGTTTGGTAGACGATGTCGGGCGTGAGGACGACGTAGCCGTTGCTCGTGTAAAAAGAAACGTTGATGCTCGTGCCCGGTGTGGGGTTGACGAAACCGTGCACGCCCTGCGAGAGCCGTTCGTAGATGTAGACGATCATCGGGTATTTTTTCTGCGGATCGAAATTCGCCGGCTTGTAGAGCGCGGCCTGGAGTGGCACCCGGTCGGTGCTGCGGAACGAAACCAATTCGCTGCGGCCCCAGGCAAACTTTGCGAGCTGGGCTCCGCCGTCCGTCGCCTTGGTGAGTGTGGCGAACGACGAGTCGGTCACCTGCACATCGGGAAATTCGTCGAAGCGTGACGCGCTCACGAGCAACACATCGGCATTCTGGGCGCGGCCAAGATAACGGTAGCTCTTGTTACCCCAGACCAGCCGCTCGGGTGCAGACGTCGCGGTGAAGGTCGTGCGGAAGAAACCGCTCGCGCGGGTCTCCTCGCTTTCGCCGCGCAGGTAGAGCGGCTTCGTGGGATCGATGCCGCGCGCATCGTCATCTTCCTCGACCGGCTCAATCCGCTGGACCCGCAGGGCGGTTTGAGTGGCGCGTCCGTGACCGACGGTGAGATTCTTCGGGGCGCGACCGTCGGCAAAGAGTTGCCACGTGTCGAAGCGGTCGTAGGCCACGAAGGCGGCGCTGTCCTTCGTCCAGCCGGCGGTGCCGTAGGCGGACGGGGGTTCGGGCCGGTCGTCCTGCTCGTTCCAGAACGCGGGTTTTAGTTTCGCAGTGAGGTTGCGCGTCGCGCCGGTCGCGGCGTCGACGACGTGCCAGTGCTTGTCCGTGTAGTAGGCGGCCCACTTGCCGTCGGGCGACCATTGCGGCGGCAGGCCGCGGAATTTTTTCAACACTTCGCGGCGTGCACCGGTCGCGGCGTCGACCAGATAGGCGTCGGAATAGCGACCGTCATAATCACCCATGCGGCGGTAGGCACGGTCGTCTTGGCCGAGGGCGCGAGTGCCGTCGTCGCTGAGGGAGACCAGCGCGAGGGTGGGGTCGGCGAGCTGGGTGTAACGATTGCTCGCGAGGTCGAGGACGCCGCGATAGCTGCGGTTGCGGTCCTGGGTGGCGCGGACTTTTTGGATGGGCTGCACGTGGTCGTCGTTCCAACGCCAGAGGTCGGCGGTGACCTTTTCATCATCGGCTGGGGCTTCTGCCGGGGGGCGGGGAGGCTTGGGTGGAGTGCCGGCCCCGACGTAGAGTTTCTTCCCATCACGTGAAAACGCCGGCGCGGCTTTGTCGCTCACCGCGCGATCGGCGGGGAAGCCGGGCGTGCCGGCCGTGACCGCTTCGACGGCCGCATTGGCGCCGCGCGGCCACAGGTAGAGTTTGGAGCGGGGCATTTTCGCGGCCGCGTCGTCACGATTGCTGAGAAACGCGACCTGAGTCTGCTCACGATCCCACGTGAGCAGGGTGTATTTGCCCTTGCCCGCGAGCAAGGCGACGGGCGTCGCGGGGTTGCCCGGCACGATGGCGTAGGCGCCGTTTTCCGTCTCGGTTTTCGACGCGATGGTGTAGAGGAGGTTCTTGCCGTCGCGGGCGAATGAATACGCGAGGACGTTGGCCAATGACCGTTCGGTGCCGGCGGTGAGTTCGCGCAAAATCAGCTCGGTGCCATAAACTTTGGCGTCTGCTGTCGCAGGGTTCGTGGCCCCGCCGCGTCCGGCCCCGCCACGTGCGGAGCCGCCGCGCTGCTGGTCCGCAGCGTCATCATCGTCGGGCACGGTGGCCCCGGCCGGTTTCTCGGTGGGCGTGGTGTCGGCGGGTTTTTTCTCTTCGGGTTTTGCGCCCTTGAGATAGGCGAGCCAGGCGCCGCCTTTGGTCGGGGTGGAGAAACTCTTTACATCGTCGATCCGCGTGACCGCGCCGGTGGCGAGTTGGACGATGGCGAGGCCGTCCTTCGGCATTTCCTCGGGTTTTTTCTTCGCCTTGCGGGCGGCGAGCACGTCGGCCTTTGGCGGGTGGGTGTTGGTGATGAGGAAGCGGCTGTCGCTCGTCAGGACGAGGCGGATGGTGCGCGCGGTCAGGGGAGCCTCGGGGTTGGGATTTTCCTCACCGGGATTGGGCGTGGGTGGAGGGAGCGAGCCTACCGGCACGCGCAGCTCGCGGCCGGTGGCAAGCTCCTTGGCGATGATCTCGCCGTCGGCGTCCGGGGGCATGAACGCATACGCGAGCCACTGGCCGTCGCGCGAAAGGAGCGGCGCGCCGATGCTGCGCCACGTGTCGAAATCTTCGTGAGTGAGTGGGCGGGGCGCGGCGGGTTGGGCGGCGAGCGAAGCAGTGAGGATAACACCGACCGCGAAGAAAATTTTGCGGCGAAGGGAGTGGCTCAGGCACAGCATGGCGGGGGGGCTTGGAGGACGGAGGAGGCCCACGGATTGCGGGCGCGACTGAGCGGAGAATTGCCGCGATATTTGCGGCGACGGCAAGCGGATTGGCACGGCCGTCGCGCACGTGGGCGCATCGCTCAGAGTTGTCGGGCTCCGCAGAGGTCGCGCGTCCGATGGACCGGCGACGCTCCTGTCGCCGTGTTTTTGACGGAACGGCGGTTTCCCAATCGCCGCTGCGGCGGCGGCGAGCTGGGTGCTTGGAAAGCGCCCCTCCGTCGGACCCGATGTCTCCTGAACGCTTCAGAGGAGCGATCCATGCTCAACCGCCTGCCCCGGCCCCTTGAAGCGCAAGTGAAGAAATAGTGAATACGCGGTGAAAACGGTGCGTGGGCGGGTACGCTCCGTGGGTGCCCGCGGAAATCTTCCTTGGCGAGCGTTGCTTCGGTCCGCGCCACGCGTTTCGCTGGTCTCACTCGCATGAAATCGCCTCTGCTCCGCCGCCTTGCTTGGGCGCTCCTCACCCTCGCCGCCGCCGCGCCCGTGGACGCCCTGGCGGCCAATAAAGACCGCCACGTCGTCCTGATCTCCCTCGACGGTTTCCCCGCCTATCTCTGGCGCGACCAGACCCTCGCGTTGCCCAATCTTCGCCGTCTCGCCGCCGAGGGCGTCGTCGCGGATGCGATGACCATCGCGAATCCCTCGATTACTTGGCCCAATCACACGACGCTCGTGACGGGCGTTTACCCGCAGAAGCACGGCGTGCTGTACAACGGCCTGGTCGTGCGCGGCGGCCCCGGCAAGCCCAACACCATCGAGCCGTGGGCGGACAAGGCGAAGCTCGTGCGTGTGCCCACCGTCTACGACGCCGCGTTTCACGCCGGCCTGACTACGGCCGAGATTGACTGGGTCGCGATCACGCGCCCCGGCACGATTAACTGGAGCTTCGCCGAGATCGTCGATCCGACTGCCGTGCTCCCGCGCGAGATGGTGGCCGCCGGCGTCGCCACCGAAAAAGAAATCCTCGCTGTCGCCGAGAAAAAGCCCGTCGCCAGCGCCAACGTCGAGCCACCGAAACGCCTGAATGCCGCCGAGCGCGATGAATTGTGGACGCGTGCGGCGAGCTTCGTGTTCACGCAGCACCGGCCGAACCTGCTGATGTTTCACCCGCTCAACACCGACGGGCAGCACCACCGTTACGGCCCCGGCTCGCCGGAAGGCCGCACCGCGCTCGAGCTGGCCGATCAATTTGTGGGCACGCTCGTGAAAGCCATCGATGCCAGCGGCCGCCGCGCGCAGACGACCATTTTGGTGACGACCGACCACGGTTTCAAGAAGGTGGAAAAATTTCTCTACGCCAACGTCGCGCTGAAAAAGGCCGGCCACCTCCGCACCGCCGGCGCGACCATCGCGCAGTGCGACGCCTTCGCCGGCACGCAGGGTGGCATCGCGATGATCTACGTCACTGATCCGGCGAAGCGCGCCGAACTTGTGCCGAAGCTGAAGGAACTCTTCGCCGCGACCGAGGGCGTCGCCCAAGTGATCGACGCCGCGACCGGAGCGCACGCGCACGGGATGCCGACCCCCGAGGAAAACCAGGGCATGGGCGAACTCATCCTCTACCCGAAAGCCGGCTACTCCTTCAGCGCCGCGGCGACCGGCGACGCTATCGTCGGCCCCTCGGTCAACTACGGCGGCTCGCACGGCTACCATTCAAGCGATCCGGAGCTCGACGGTATCTTCATCGCACAAGGGGCGGGTATCCGGCGCGGCGTGAAACTCGAACGGGTGCGCAATCTCGATGTCGCCCCAACGATTGCGCACCTGCTCGACGTTGCGTTGCCCACGGCCGACGGCAAACCGATGGAGCACGTGTTGGCTGGACCATGATGCGGCGCGGAGGGGTGCTTTCCCAAGCGCCTGATGCGAGCTCGCACCATCGGCGATTGGGAAACCGCCGCTCCGGTGAGCCGCCCACTCCGACGCATCGCGTCCGCCGTGTTTGGCCCGAATAATCGTTCGCCGTTTTATTTACGCTAAACTCTGGGCAAGCTTGCCGCGATCCTCGCGCGGTCTCTCCTTCTCCCACTCGCTCCCCCTCCTCGTTTTCCTTCCTTCTCCATTCCCATGCTTCGCTTCGCTCAATTCGGTGCCGGTCGGATCGGCACCATTCACGCTGCCAATCTCGCGTCGACCGGTGCGACCCAGCTCCGCACCATCGTCGATGTAAATTCCGCCGCGGCTGCAGCTCTCGCCGCGAAACACGGCGCGCAAGTCGCCGATGTGGCCACCGCACTCGCCGATCCGCAGATCGATGCCGTCATCAT
>CAMATV010000147.1 GCA_945861235.1 Opitutus sp. GAS368 | reverse complement strand
GCCGCTCCCTGATTCGTGCTATGTTCAAGCCTCCACCGAAAATCGCCCGCGACCGGCGTCAAGGTGCGGTTCCTCCCGCGGTTCGTCACTCCACTCCCGAAATCACATCCATCCGCCGCGCCAGCTCCACATCCTTCGCGGTCACCTGACCACCGGCATCGTGCGTGTTGAGCCGCACCTCCACCCGATTGTAAACATTCGTCCATTCCGGGTGATGGTTCATCGCCTCAGCTTCGAAACCCACGCGCACCATAAAACCCAAGGCGTCCTTGAAATCCGCAAACCGAAACCGTTTCACCAGCGCGGCACTGTCCCCGCTCCACCCGTCCAAGCCCGCCAACGCCACCTCGATCTCCGCCCCGGTCAGTGCAGTTTTCATGACTCCAACCGTGCTCAACGCAACCCGTCGGTCAACTCCGCCGTAAGCCAGCGCGAGGATTGTCCGTGATTCGCAATCTGTCCTCCTTTTCCGATCCATGGCGCCCCGCACCACACTCTCTGGGTGCGGAGGTCTTGCCCTCGCTTTATGCTTTCAGGTTTTTGCTCGGGTAAAGCTCCAACATTCGCAGTTTCACCGACGGCCCGCCCTGCGGGTTTTCGGAAACAATACGAACCTTTTGAGACGATGCTTGCGGTGGGGGATTTTCCTCCAAGTCCAACCAGCGCAATTGTTCATCGCGCAAATAGAGCAATGATTTGTAGGCCGCATCGCGTTCGCCCCAAAGCGCACCGATATATCGGCTTCCGTCCGTTGCTTTGGCCACCTCAAGCGACGGTTGTGCTTGGAGCTCCGCTACAAAATCTGCCTTAGAGAACACCGTCGCATTGATGTGCGAAAGCCGCAGATATTTCCTGAAGGGATATTGAGCGAATTGGCCATCGGCCGAAATTTTCGCGAAACGCACGAGTTTCCCTTTCGTGCCTTGCGTCACCACCACGGAGTCTTCGGCGGCAAAGGAAAACTTGGAAAAATCTAATGCCGTGGTTACTCCAAACTCTGCTTCGTCGAACGAGGGCACAACCCAACTGCCGCTTTGCAGGAGGGCAATTCCATTTCTTTCCCATTCTTGGCGAAAACCGATCATGTTTTTTATTCGGGGCATAGTCGTGGGTGTAGGGGTGATGGATTCTTCATTGGCGTGCAGTCGGCAGCCACTCATCAAACTCCGCCGGCAGCTGCGCGATCAGCGCCTCGCCGGACAACCCCAGCAAATCGTAAGTGAGATCGAGCTGATTCACGACGGCCAGCAACCGTGGCAGTGCACCGGGCTTATCGTCGTCATTCCAATCCCGCTTTAGCCGATGTCGCCGCGCATCAAAATAAAGCACATTCACCGCCTTCACAATGCAGGGGGTCTCAGTAAAAAACGACGAATCAGTGATCGTGCTATAGAGGTCGCTTTGCTTTCCCACCGACTGAAGGAGTAGCGGCTCGCTCATTGCTCCATACAAACGGAACAGCCGATAGGGCCCTGCCATGCGGTGGCGAAAGTATCGGAACCCCGCACACACCGCCGTCGCACTCTCGGAAATATAGCAGTTGTCCGCCTTTGGTTTTTCCCGGCCTAAGAGGTTGCCCGGCGAAATCAGGTCGAAATAAAACAGAGCCACCGCCGCCCAGAACCCCGGATCGCCGAATCCATCCGTCCCTTCAATCACACTCGAATCGTTGCGCGCAAGGTGCTCGAACTGCGAATTAAGGTAACGCGCCAGTTCGTAGCCGCTGGTCCCGGCCGGTAGCAACTCAAGCTCGGGCGCGCCGAATATTTCCTCGGACGCTCCAGGCAACGTGAGCAGCATCGTGGGCACCGCCGGCGGGCGCGCCCCGCCAATCCTCGCGTCGGCGAGAAACCCACGAAAGTTCGCCACTCCCTCGGCCGTCAGTCGGCGCAGTTTCATAAACTCTCTGCCTCCCCGCCGCCGAAACGTCTCTTGAATTTGCTCACCAGCTTCTGCCGTCGGCTAAAGCCAGCCGCCGCTTCGCCAATCCAGTCCTCGTGCTCCGGGCTTACGACACCGGCGTCGAGCGCAGGCGACGCTTCTCCCGCCTGCTGCGCGCCGAACCTCAGCCAGCGCGCCTGCCACGAATTTGGGTCGGCCTGAGGATCGTCGATTTTCTCAACGAACAGCACCCGGTGCAAAATTTGCCGCATCACTTCGGGATAGACCAGCGCCATGAAATCCTCTCGTCGCGCAATTTCCTTCATACCCGTCATCTGCTGCAGTTCGAGGATCGGTCCCGCGTCATCATAATCGAGACGCCAGATTTCCTCTTTCATCTCGCTCTCATAGCTAACCCGAAAAAGCGCCACCCGCTGCTGCGCACGTCCTTTGAGTCCGGCCGGCGCGATATGATCGGCCACGGCCAACAACAGCCCCGGCCCGGCAGCGGCCGGCTCAACCACCTTCACGCGAAAATGTGCCAGCAGCGGTTGTGGCAACCCGTCCAGTCTCCGGTTCTCTGGCGGCGCAAACTCCCCTACCGTGCCGCAGTCGAAGCGCCTGAACGCCGACTTAAACGCCGCCTCGATGAACACTTTCGCCGTCGGTGGGAGTTCCAACCCATCGAGGGAAAGCTCGACATCAAAGGCCACCGCCCCACCCACGTCGGGGCGTAGTGTGATGCGCGCCGCCTCGCGCGGGATGCGTCGCCGCCCGGTAAAGTTGAGGGTGCGAATCATGGCGAATCGGGGATCAAACGGGCTTCCACGCGCACATCGCGCACCTGATCGAGACCACGGATAACCGCCGTGAAATCGGGCCGCTCCACTGCCAGCACCAATTCGCAACCCTTCGCCGAGAGACAGTGTGCTCCATCCCACTCGATGCGACGCCTCAACGCCGCGAGGTCGAAGTCATGCGCCGACCACTTGTCGAACGGATTCCCCCGCCGCACCTCATACGCGAGCCGCACCCGGATGCGCTGGCCCACCGCCGCGTGCTCCGGCTCACCGGTGAGCACGATACCCTCGTCATGTTTCCCGATGCGCAACGGCTCGGGCGATGCCTCGATCACTGGCACGCGGGCCTTCTGCGCCCGAAGCCCGCGCCCGCCCGGACCAAGCCGCCCCGGCTCAGTCAGGGTCTCCTCCTCAAGAAAAAATATGTCGGCCAACAAATCGGTATCGATTCCCTCTCTCGGGCGCATCAATCGATCGTAAATTTCCTTCACGCTGTTCTTCACGAAGCGCAGCGCCAACGCGTGGTTTTCGTAGCGCCCCTTCAACCGCCCACTATCCTCCGCCCACTCGGTATGCGCGGGATTCTCTGACAGTCGCAAGTATGCTGCCAGTGGGCCTCCTTCAACCGTGACGAATGCGCTCAAGCCCCGTCCAACCGTTTCGCGAATGCCACTGATGGTGATACCATCGCGCAAGTAAAACGTCTTCGCCCGCTGATCGTCTGGGGCTTTTTTGAGGCACACGAAAAACTTCGCCGCCAACTCCGTTTCTGCCTCTCCTGCCGACCCTTTCGCCACCAGCGCCAACGGCACAGCCAACTCTAGTGGTTCGCACGCCGAGAATCGCGCGACCGCCGCCTCCCAACCCTCTATGGCAAACACTCCATCCTCCCAACGCGGGCGGGTCGCCTGCGATGGCGCATTGAGCCACAACACGCCGTCGCCTCGCTGCGCCACCGACCAGCGCGCCAGCGCCAGCGTGTCGTGCAACGTCGCGGGCGTGATTTTGTGAGCATCGAGCCAGCGTTCGTGCACGCGCGCACAGGCTTCGATCGTCACGGCGTCGATTACAGTCAAATCGCTCCCTGACACCACTTCGACGACAAGCTGCCCCTCAAGAATTGGAAAAAAATATTGCACCATCGCCGCCGTAATCAGCGCCGGCGCTGTAAATGCGTCCAAAGGCAGCAACACCACCAACGAAAGCCCTGGCTGCCCCGCGCGCGTTACACCAAACACCCGGCAAAAATCGGCCACCTCGTCCGCATTCTCGCTCGGCATCGCCGCCCCCTGTGGCTGCCATCGGCACCCAAACCGTCCGTAGGGCGTGAACGGTTCCTGCCCTCGCTCATCACCCGGCAGATTGTGGTGTCTCAGGAGAGCCATACCCATCAGCTTCGCCGGCGCTCCCGGTTCCTCGCAGCTCACTCCGAAGAATGCGTTGATGCACGAGGAGGCCGGCAGGACGGTCTTGCCGAGGCCCCAGCTCCCGCGCTCCGAGGCATCCTTACCCGAGCTACCGATGGCCCGCCAGAAATGGAAAAAATGATTCCGGCGACCGCGGTATTCCTCCGCCGTGTTGTTCGTCTGCGCGACATCGCCCGGCAGGCCGCAGGTGCCGTAGTCCTCAACCAACAAGGTGGAAAACGCCTGCTGCTCCGCGGGACGCCGAGTCAGACCGTTCCGCTCCGCGAGCAGATGCGGACGCAACTCCGCGAGCCACCGCGAATCGAACCCCCGGATCGCCGGCTCGGCCGGCAGCGTGAAACGCACCCGAACCGGCTCCACACCTGCCTGCGCGTCTAGGGAATTCTGGATCGTCTCGCGGACAAGCGCACTGGCCGGAGCTTCGAGCGCTTCACCGGAAAAAAGCTCCCCCTGAATCGGCTCGGTCTGCGGCGCGTTTGGCGCCTTGCGGTCAAATTCCCAACGCGGAGCGGATGAAGTTACACGGGGGGGCGAAGGCAGGACCGTCATTTCGATTCGTTACGGTTGCCTTTTCGCCCATTGCATGTCGAGCACAACGGCTGGAAATTTTCCTTCCGCCGTAGCGGATCTTTCGACCACGGGATGATATGGTCCATCTGCGCCGTTTCCAGCGTGAGCGCCACTTCGCAATGTTGGCAGCGCTCCCCATATTTCTTTAAAATCTCCGGTCGCCAGCTCTGCGGGCAGAAGCGCCCATAGTCATTCGGGCCACGCACACCGCTGCGGTCGCGCGGTGGCAGTTCGCGTCCCGCCAGCAGCTCACGCCGGTTCTCTTTCGACAGGGGTTCGCGACACGCCTCGATCACGGGCAACAGCACCGGATGGACGGCGGTCACCAGCTTTTCGTAGAGCCCGGCCAAATGCGCCACGAACTCCTTTGGGGTTTCCTTCAACGGAAATAACGTATGGAGCTGCTGCGCGCCATCGCTCGCAGCATACTTGTAGACGAAACCCTCCGGGCAGACCCGCGGCAACTCGCGCGAGAGATAGTCGCGGAACTGCTCCGCATCGACAACCAGCGCACGGTCGGCGATCCAAAGATGAAGATAGGCCGCGTGAGGTGTCTCCTGCCATCGGGGCAAATCGCCCTCCTCGATATTAACCTCACGCGTCCACGGTCGCAGCCGCTGCACGCCAAAACAGTAGTTGAAGTATCGGTAGTCGAGCGTCGCGTTCTGGTGCCGGTCATAGACATTGAACAACATCAGGTTTGCGTGGGTGCCGTGCGACTTGAGCACCCGGCTGCGCTTCATCCGCGCGGCGAGGCCGCGATCCAGTCGGGCAAACGCCGCGTCGGCCGCAGCGGTGACGAGCGGCGTGTAGCGCGCCCGAAAATCAGGAATCGAGAGATTCAACATGGTGCGCAGAGCGTAGCATGTCTGGGTGGACAACGACGGGCCAATCGCAAAAAATCTTCTCCTCATGCGCACCATCGCCAATCCCGTCACCCGTTTCGCCTACGAACGCGCGGTGCGTATCGACCACGCGCTGCGCTCCTCCCACCGCGTGTCGAAACGCGAACTCGCCGCACTGCTCGAAGTCTCCCCACGCACTATCCAGCGCGATCTGGAATTCCTGCGTGACCGCCTCAATCGTCCCCTCGGCTACGATGCGGCCCGCCGCACCTACTATTACACCGAAACCGTCGTTCCGCTCGGAGAAGTGCATTTATCCGACGCCGATTTGCGCGCTCTCGTCGCCACCAAATCCATCCGCCTGCCCGCCGCCAGCACCGGCGACGCCGTGCTTTCCACGCTCGCCGCCTCGCTCCCCCATCGCGCCGCCGAACAGCTGGCGAGCCTGCAAGGGGCCTTCTACTTCAAGCCATTCGGCGAAGCGCTCGTCCGCCCGGAAATTTTCGACGCTCTGCTCTCCACAGTCGTCGACGGTGCCGAAATCCGCTTCGGCTACAACAGGCTTGGCCACACCGAACCCGAGACCCGCGTAGTTCAGCCCTTCACTCTCTGCTACATCGACCGCATGTGGTATCTCCTCGCTCGCGACCGGATGCGCTCCGCTTTTCGCACCTTCGCCCTACCGCGTATTTCTGACCCCCAGCCCACCGGCCGCAGCTTTCGTCGACCGGCACATTTTTCGGCGGAAAAACACCTCGCCGCCAGCTTCGGACTCATCACCGGCGACGAACCCCAACGCGTTTCGATTCGATTCGACGCCTTTGCCGCCCGCCTCGTTCGCGAACGTTCCTGGCATCCCACCCAGACCTTCGAACCACTTCCCGATGGTGGATGCCTCATGCTGCTTTGGGTCGGTCGCCTCGAAGAAATCGAACGTTGGATTCTGAGTTGGGGCGAACACGCGCGTGTGCTGGAGCCAGCGGAGCTTGTCTCCCGGGTCCGTGATGCCGCCCGTGCTTTGGCTGCAAAATATTAGCCCAACGCTTACTCGGTCTTCCCCCTTGTCAATGCCCACCCCGCCGACCTAACTCTCACTTTCAAGCATGAGCCAAGCGCCCGCGCCTATCACCGTCCCGCACCACGTCGCCATCATTATGGACGGCAACGGACGCTGGGCGAAATCCCGCGGCCTGCCCCGCATCGAGGGCCACCGTCGCGGCGTCGAGACCGTCCGCACCACCACCTTCGCCGCCCGGGACCTCGGCGTGAAAATGCTTACCCTCTACGCTTTCTCTGTCGAAAACTGGAAACGCCCCCAAGACGAAGTCGGCGGTCTCATGAGCCTCTTGGAGTATTACCTGCAAAAGGAACTCGACACCTTCATCCGCGACCGCGTCCGCCTCCGAACCATCGGTCGCACCCACGAGCTTCCCGCCGGTGTCCAAAAAGTCCTCCGCACCACGATTGAAGCCACCCAACACTTCACGGACTACACCCTCGTCCTCGCGCTCAATTACAGCTCCCGCACCGAGGTCGTCGATGCCGCCCGCACCTACGCGGCCGCCGTCGCCGCCGGAAAAGAGAAACTCAACGATAACGCCTACGCCTCCTTCAGCCGCTACCTCTCGACCGCCGACATGCCGGACCCGGACCTCGTCATCCGCACTTCTGGCGAAACCCGCATCAGTAATTTCCTCCTGCTCCAAGCCGCCTACGCTGAATTCGTTTTCACCCCGACCCTCTGGCCCGATTTCACCAAAGCTGATCTCGCATCCGCCATCGCCGAATATAATCGCCGCGAGCGCCGCTTCGGCCTCACCAGCGAACAGCTCAAGTCCTCCGCGGCCACGAAGTAGTTTCCCTGCGCTCCCGTGCTCCAACGCACCTTCAGCACTGTCGTCCTGTGGCTCGTCGTCGGCTGCGTCTTGTGGTTTTTCCGCACCAACGGTGCCCTGATCCTCATCGCGATCATCTCGGCACTCACGCTCCGGGAATTCTACCGCCTCATGCAGGCGATCGGTTATCGGCCCTTCGAAAAACTCGGTATTTTCTTTGGCACGCTCATCACGCTGTCACCGTGGTTTGAAGCGCAGTTTCATTGGTCCGCCCAACCGCTGCTCGCCCTCGCCACCATCGTGTTTTCCGTCCGCCTCCTCGGCGAACGCACCCCGGAAAATCGCGTCGAGTCCCTCAGCTCGACCATCTTCGGTCTCGTTTACGTGGCGCT